>DDBY01000062.1:11286-18623 GCA_002334985.1 Micavibrio sp. UBA2020 | reverse complement strand
CCGACAGTGATTACGAATCTGCCCGTGCCATGGCCGCGCGCCTGAACCGTCCCGATATTCCGGCGGCCATAATGACGTATAAAAGCGGGATTTTCCCCGCAACGCACGACACGGCGCTTTACCTCTCCGCCCGCTTTAACGGCACGGTCGCGCCCGCCGTGCAGGATATGGCGCAGGCGAACAAGGACGCACAGGCAGCGTTCTTTGAGCTGCAGCTGCACGAAAATCCGCTCGCTTTCATCGGCGCGCTTGACTGTCACATCCACCAAACGCCGCGCAGGCCGTGCCAATACACGGTGGCGGGTCAGCCGCTTTCGGCGCTGGCGACGCAGCGGCTGGGGTTTTATTTCAATGCCTATCTGGCTGAATCGCGCGCGCAGGCCGAACTGTCCGCCCCTGAGCCTGCGCCGTCCGCGCCGCAGGAAACGCCCACACCACGCCCGCCGCGCCGCCCTGCAAGCTGATTAATTCGAGCTGTCGATGACTTCCTTGACCTTGGTTGCCAGCTGCTTGAGCGTGAAGGGTTTGGGCAGGAACCACACATCCGCGCCCAGATGCTCTTTGAACTTGTCCTCGGCATAGCCGGAGATAAAAATGATTTTTATCTGCGGATATTTTTCCTTCACTTGTTTGGCAAGCGTGGTGCCGTCCATTTCCGGCATCATCACGTCGGTCACCAAAATTTCGGGCACGACCTTGCTTTCCTCCAGCAGTTTCAGCGCGGAAACGCCGCCCGGTGCATCCAATACCTGATACCCTTTGTTCGACAGCGCGCGCGCGCTGAAGGTACGCACGGCATCTTCGTCTTCCACCAGCAAAATACGGGCAGAACCGGTGAGGTCATTGGCGGATTGTTTTTCCTCCACGACTTCAACCTTCTGCGTGCCAGCGGTTTCGGTGAAGCGCGGCAGATAGACAGTAAACGTAGTGCCTTTGCCCAGCTGGCTGCTGACGGAAATAAACCCGCCCGTCTGGTGCACGATACCGTGCACAGTCGCAAGGCCGAGGCCTGTGCCTGCGCCGACATCCTTGGTGGAAAAGAACGGCTCGAAAATCCGCGGCAGGATGTCGGGGGGGATGCCGGTGCCGGTATCTTCGACCGCGATGGAAACCCACTCGCCAGGCGGCAACACGTCGTCGTTCGACAGGCGGATTTCGTTTTTGTTCGACAGGTTCTGGGTTTTGATTTTAACCTTGCCCCCCTGCGGCATCGCGTCGCGCGCGTTGACCACAAGGTTGATAAGCACCTGGTCCATTTGTCCCTGGTCGGCCTTGATAAGGCCGAGCTCGCTGCCGTGCGTCAGGTCAAGCTCGATATTCGCGCCAATCAGGCGGCGCAGCAGGTGCGACAGCTCGCTCAGCACGTCCGTCATGTCCAGAACGCGCGGCTGCAACGTCTGCTGGCGGGAGAAGGCAAGCAGCTGACGCACAAGGTTCGCGGCGCGGTTGGCGTTTTGCTTGATTTGCATGATATCGGCAAACGACGGGTCGCCCGGTTTGTGGCGCAGCAAAAGCAAATCGCAAAAGCCAATCATGGCCGTCAAAAGGTTGTTGAAGTCATGGGCGATACCGCCCGCCAGCTGGCCGATGGCCTGCATTTTCTGCGACTGAGTGAATTGTTTTTCGAGGTTTTTTTGCTCCGTCAAGTCGATGAAATGCAAAACGAAGCTGTCGCCCGATTTGAACTTGCGGGCATAAACCTGCGCCACGATTTCGATAGAACCGCGCAGCGGGATTTCAATAAAGGATTCCGTGCGTATGCCGCGCGACAGGTTTTTCAGCCACTCTTCCGCCTTCGCCTGCGCGTCCACATCGACGAAGTGCAGAAGCGGCTTGCCATTCAGCGCATTGACCGGCAGCTTCATCATCGCGGCCAGCGTCTGGTTGCAATCGCTGATGATGCCCGCCGCGTTCAAAAGGCAGATGCCGACGGGCGCTTCTTCGAACAGGCGCTCGAAACGGTCTTCGGATTCACGCAGCGCCTGCTGCATTTTTTGCTCCGTCGTCAGGTCATAAACGATGGAGCGGGAAATGACGCCACCGTCTTCGCCGCGGGTGATGGAATGGGTGATGGCGGATTTGAATACGCGGCCGCCGGCGCCTTTCATCAACAGCTCTCCGTGCTGGTGGTATCCGCCTTCTTCGAAACAGTCGAAGGGACGCCCCTTCGCGGGCGGCGTGACAAGAAAGTCATGCAGCTTCAGCTTGCCGATAAGCGTTTTTTCATCCGTTCCGAACAGGCGGAGCAAGGTGTCGTTGGCAAAACGGAATTTGCCGTCTTCATCCACTGTGAAAAATCCGACGGGCGCGTTGTCGGTGAAGTCGCGCAGCTTTTCGCGCTCTTCGCGGATGGCGGTTTCCATCTGGTGGCGGTGGGTGATGTCGTCAAACCGCCACTGCACATAACCGGCCCAGCCGACGATATGCTGGCACGTCACCTGAAACCAGGTCTGGCGGCCGCGGATGCGGGTATTGATTTCGGTGGTGGCGGAGCCAGCGGGCGCGGCCTTGGCTTGCAGGTCATGCAAAAGCTTTTCAATTTTGCCCGCGTGTTCGAACAAACGGGTGAAGGCATGCAGGTCCTGCGTGCCGAGACCATCGACCAGTTTGTTAAAACGCTCGTTGGAATAAATCGTCTCGCCTTCGGGGCTGGTAATGATGCGCGCTTCGGCGCTTTTCTCCAGCACTTCGGTCAAAATCTGGCGGCTGCGGTCAACCTTGTTGTAAAGGCGGCTGAGCAGCACGATGCACGCGCCGCCCAAAAGGCCGTAGAGGTAAATGGCAAACATCGACATGTGAATGCCGCCGTAAGCCTGAATGTAAAAAATCAGCAAGATGACAAAACCGTAAGCCGCGCTGGTCACGAACAGGAAAATGCTTTTCCAGCGGCGCTGCGCCGCTTCTTTGTTGCGCGTGGGCGGTTCGGGGCGTTTTTCAAGAAAAAAGCCGCTATGTTCGGGCTGCGGGGCGGTGGTCACTGGCGCTGTCTCCCATGAGGCTGGCATCGTCGGGCGGGTGCGACGATTTTATCATCCTGCGCTCAAAAATCCACGAAGTATCGCGTGCGGGTGCGGCTTTGCGGCTTACATAATGCGCCTTGTCAGGCTTTGCGGCCCTTGAGCCGGAAGACGTAGGAAATCACCTCTGCCACCGCCTTGTAGTGCTCGGCCGGAATCATCTGGCCGATGTCCATGCCGTCGAACAGCGCGCGCGCCAGCGGCGGGTTTTCAACGATGGTGACTTTGTGCTCTTTGGCCAGCTCGCGGATGCGTGTGGCGACGTCATCGACGCCCTTGGCGACCATAACGGGCGCGTCCATCTGTTTGGTGTCGTATTTCAACGCGATGGCGTAGTGGGTGGGGTTGGTGATGATAACATCGGCCTCGGGCACGGCCTGCATCATGCGCTGGCGGGCGCGCTGTTCGCGCAGTTGGCGCAGCTTGCCTTTAACGTGCGGATCCCCTTCGGTCTGTTTGTATTCGTCTTTGATTTCCTGCTTGCTCATCATCATTTTTTGCATGAAATCGTGCCGCTGGTAGAGGTAATCCAGAATGGCGACAACAAACAAAACCCCCAGCGCCGCCGACATCATGCGGATAAACAGCATGCGCATGTCGTAAAGACTGTCGGTAATGTCCTGCCCGACAAAATGCTCCACGCCGCTGAAATAGGGGTAGAGCACCATCAGGCAGACGCTGAAAATAATCACCAGCTTGATAATGCCCTTGAGAAACTCGACAATAGAGCGCAGGGAAAACAAACGCTCGAACCCTTTGATGGGCGATATTTTGGACAGGCTCGGCTTCATCGGCTCTGCCGTGAACAGGGGGCCGATTTGCACGAAACCGGCGATGAACCCCGTGAAAACGAACAGCAAAAACGGCAGTGCCATGATGGCGCCGATGTCGATAAACAGGTCAGCGGTTAATGCGCGCAGTCCTTTGGCGTCGGTGGGCAGGGTGTGCACCAGCTCGAAAAACATTTTCAGGCGGTCGCGCAGCGCCTCCGCCATGCCGGGGCCGGCAAGGCCGATAACCAGCGTTGCGGCAAACAGCATCAGCCAGTTATTGACTTCGCGGCTTTGGATGACTTGGCCGCGTTTGCGTGCCTCTTCCAGCTTTCGGGCTGTGGGCTCTTCTGTCTTCTGACTCTTGTCTGTGCTGTCATCGCCTTCGGCCATCGCGCCACTCCCGCTATAGGCCGAGCAGGCTGGAAACCGTGCCTGCGTAGTTGTTGAGCCAGAAAATCATCCCCGCAGACAAAACCATGGCGAGCACGATAAGGCTCACCAAAATCTGTATGGGCAGGGCGAGGAAAAAAATCTGTATCTGCGGCATCAAACGGCCGAGCAGGCCGAAAATGGCGTTAATAAGAAGGCCGATGACGATAAACGGCAGCGCAATCTGGATGCCGGTGGCGAAGGCGACGGATACCGCGCGCGCGATGATGTTGGATACGGACGCCGTATCCGGAAACAGACCCTGCGCGGGAAAAGTGATATAGCTGTCCGCCACCGCCGCCAGCAGGAAGTGATGCAGGTTGGTCACGAAAATCAGCGTCAGGCCGAGCATGGAGTAAAGCGCGCCGACAAGCGAGCCCTGCGTCGCCGTCGCGGGGTTGAAAACCATGGCGTTGGCAAAACCTGCCTGCATCGAAATGGTCGAGCCTGCCGTATCCAGTGCGGAAATCAGAATGCGCATGACCGTGCCGATAAAAAGCCCGATAAAGGCTTCGGACAGCAAAAGCAGGATAAGCGCAGGCGTGGAGGCCGGCATGGCCGGCAGCGCCTTCGCCAAAACCGGCGTCAACACAAAGCAAAAGGCAACGGTGAACAAAAGCCGCACCTGCGGCGTCACGAAACTGTCGCCGATGCCCGGCATAATCATGATGGCCGTGCCGAAGCGCATGAAAATAAGCAGGAAGGCAAAGATATTGCCGACGACGATTTGTTGCAGCAGGGATTCCATATCCCGCGCCCTAGCTGATGCCGACAATCTTGTCGGCGATTTTTTCGGTAAAGGCGATAAGCGCCTGCGCCATCATCGGCAGCAGCAGGAAAATCGCGAGAAAGATGGTGATAATCTTGGGCACGAAGGCGAGGGTCATTTCCTGTATCTGTGTCAGCGCCTGGATAAGCGCGATAATCAGGCCCGTCACCAGCCCGATAAGCATGACAGGCCCCGCAATCCGGATGGTCAGCAGGATTGCTTCGCGTGTGATGTCGATGATTTCAGCTTCGTTCATCGGGCCGGCCCCATATTCGCTGCCGCGCCCGTCCAAAATGGCCTGAATCTTAAAAGATAAAAGCCGTCAAATGGGCGTGCGCATGATTTCCTGATAAGCTTGCACCACTCTGTCCCTGACCGCAAGGACTGTGTTCAGCGCCACTTCGGCGTCGTTGACGGCCTGCAAAACTTCTGTCATGTCGGCTTTGCCGAGCAGGGAGGCGGCGGAGGTTTGCTCGCTGCGGTGCTGCGCACCGATGGCGGCCTCGGCGGACTGTTTCAGGATGTCGCCGAACGAGGGCGCGCCCGCAGGTACTGCGCTGCCTTTGGCGATATCGCTGGCGGCGCTGCCGCCCTGTACCTGTTTCAGGGTATTGAGGTAAGCGCTGGCGGCGTCGTTAATATTTGCCATATCGATACTCCTTTTGTCCGCCGGACATTTTTACAAGGTACTCTTTAATTATATCAGCCACGCAGCAAATCGACCATGCGCATCAGCATGCCGCGCGACATTTCGATAACGCCGAGGTTCGCTTCGTAAGAGCGCTGCGCCTCGCGCATATCCATCATCTCGACCAGGCTGTTGACGTTGGGGGTGCGGATGTAACCCATTTCGTCGGCAGCGGGGTGGTTGGGGGCGTATTTAATCAGGAAGTCGCTGTTGTCGGCTTCGATACGGTCAACCTCTACGTTGCGCACACCTTCGCTGCGGTCGAGTTCGTTTTTGAAGGTCACGACCTGACGGCGGTACGGTTCCTGCCCGGGGGAGGAAGGGGTGGTATCGGCGTTGGCGAGGTTTTCTGAAATAACCTTCATGCGCACGCCTTGCGCTTTCATCCCTTTGGCGGCGAGTGCCATGGCCTTGACGAGATCCATTTTATCCTCCGTCCCTTAACCTGCGTTCTTATTGCGACCTGATAGCTGTTTTCAGCATATCAATGTTTTTCTGGTACAAATTGGTGATGAAGCGATGGTCTGTATAGGTTTCGTTCATCTTCAAAAGCTGTTCTTCCAGCACCACGGCGTTGCCGGCGGGGGCCACTTCGTAGGGATGTTTTTCCTGTCTTTCCTGTGACTTGGTACCGCCGGTTGATGTGCCGCCTACGTTCAGGTGCGCGGCATTGGTCAGGGCAAGGCCGGACGTCGCCGAAGACGCTGCGCCCGCACCGATGCCGGAAAGGCCGCTGGTGAGCGAAGGTGTCTGTGTAGCTTTTCCAAGTATCGACTTGAAATCAATGGGCGTTACGTCGTTGGGGCGGTAGCCGGGGGTATCTGCGTTGGCGATATTCTGCGCGATGACTTTCTGGCGTTCTTCCAGCCAGTCCATCTTTTGCACCATCGCATTCAGCAGTGTCAGATTTTGAGTGGTCATTTTTTACCCCTTCGCACAGGTCTTAGGCAGATGCTATGCAAGCCTCATGCCATAATGACCTGTATCCGCTAAATCTCCCCACCCCGACTATAGCACAGGCAGAATCACCCGTAAGGAATTCTTTGCGGGCGCGGCACGGAAAGCCGTTAACCTTTTGTTCATTTTTGCTAGACTGTCCGGAGCAAGCAGGGGACGGCGCGCGCATGACAGACGACATCAGCGATAACGACAAAAGCCAGCTGGAAGACACGCCGGAGAAAAGCCGCCGCGCCGCCGCCGTTGCGCTCAAGAAATATGGAATAGGCGAAGGTGCGCTGCCCAAAGTTGTCGCCGCAGGCTATGGCAAGCTCGCGGAGCAGATTGTGGAAATAGCTTTCCAGAATGGCATCAAGGTGCGCGAAGACAAAGACCTCGCCCAGATGCTGGCCGCCATCGAAATCGACAGCGAAATTCCGAGCGAGGCACTGGTCGCCATTGCCGAAATTCTGGCCTATGTTTACAAAACGAACGGAACGTATCAATCTAGCAAAAACCAGCACAAGGACGGCACCCCCGATGACAACCGAACAGACGCCTGACACGCAAGACCTCTCGCAGCAGCTGAAGGCCGTTCTCGACTACGTCAAGGATTGCGAACGCCGCGTGCATCTGGGCGAAATCATGGACCTCGACGGGCTCGACGACAAAGTCATGGAGATTTGCGACCAGGTGGCAGACATGCCGCAGGACGAGGCGCAGGA
>DDBY01000062.1:0-10952 GCA_002334985.1 Micavibrio sp. UBA2020 | reverse complement strand
CCATGGAAACAGCGGTCGCAACCTCCGGCATTGAAATGTATCTGAAGGTGATTTTCGCCTTCGTTTTTGTCATGGGGCTGATGTTCGCCTTTTCATGGCTTGTGAAAAAACTCGGCCTCGCAACGCCCGGCATGGCGGCGGGGGCGAAACGCCGTTTGAAAGTCGTTGAATTTCTGCCGCTCGATACGCGCCGCCGTCTTGTGCTGGTGCGCCGCGATGACCGCGAACATCTGATTGTTATCGGCGGCAACGGCGGCGATGTGGTGGTGGAGCGTGATATTGCCGCGCCTGCGGAAAAAAATGCCGAAATTGTCGATATGGCTCAGCAAAAGGATGCGCAGAATGCCGGATAACAAACGCCGCCATTGGATGTACGGATGCCTGATGGCGCTGGCGGCCTTTGCCGCGCTGTTGTTGCCGCATGACGCGCTCGCGCAAAGTCTGACGATAGATATGGGCGGCGCCACGGGCGCTGCCGCGGCGGGCGAGGGGGCTGCGGGTGGCGGCTCTGTTGCGACGCGCGTGGTGCAGCTGGTTATGCTGCTCACCATTCTGTCGCTGGCGCCGGGTATTTTGATGATGATGACGTCGTTCACGCGCATTGTCGTCGTGCTGTCTTTTCTGCGCACGGCCATCGGCGCGCAGCAAACGCCGCCGAACACGGTGCTTGTCAGCCTTGCGATGTTTCTGACGTTGTTCATTATGACGCCGACGTTTCAGGCGGCATACGACCAGGGCATCCGCCCCATGATGAACGAAGAGATAAGCGAGATGGAGGGGGTCGAAAAAGCCTCCGTCCCCTTCAAAGAATTCATGCTGAAACACACCCGCGAAAAAGATTTGCAGCTTTTCATGGGGCTCAGCAAAACCGAACCGGTCGAAGAAGCCATGGATGCGCCCCTTCAGGTCGTCATTCCGTCGTTTATGATATCGGAGCTGCGCCGCGCGTTTGAAATCGGCTTTTTGCTTTTCCTGCCGTTTCTGGTCATCGATATGGTGGTCGCGTCCATCCTGATGTCGATGGGTATGATGATGCTGCCGCCCGTGATGATTGCCCTGCCGTTCAAGATTATTTTCTTCGTTCTGGTGGACGGCTGGTACCTGATTGCAGGCTCCCTTGTGAAAAGCTACGGCGGGTAGCTCTATGCCGGAACCGCTGGACGAAATGCCAATACCGGAAGCGGCAAAGTCGGTTTCTGACGTAGAATATCAAATGCTCGGCGCCATCAGGGATGAGTGCTTTGAGATTCAGCATAAGCGGATGAAACAGGCGCCGTTTATCTGGCTTGGGCTCATGGCTGTGTTTATCTGGGCGATGGGGGGCGCAGCTGCTTTTGGCGAGTTTTATTTTTACTTAGGCATTGTAGGCGGGACGGGGCTTCTTGCTGATTGGGTCTATGCTCAGCGCCGTCGTTATGCGCGGTCTTACAAAGATATTATTTTCCCGCACATCGCCCGCGCGTTTGATATGCAATACAGTCGCACAGGCAGTGTCCCCATTAATCTTTTTTCCGGCGCGGGTGGCGTCCCCTTGCATGTAAAGTGTGAAGCCGAGGACTATTTTTTCGGAGAATATCACGGTGAGAAAATCCACCTCAGTGAAATAAAATTTTCCGAGAGGACGGGAGAGTTTGAGCAGAAGGCGACAAAAGAAATCTTTTCAGGGGTGGCGATAGTCATTGAGCTGAAAAAGCCGCCCTTTCTTGGGCATACTGTCATTCTGCCGAAAGTGCGGCCTTACAAGCTCAACCTTTCGGGATTGAAGCCTGTGGATTTGGTGGACCCTGTTTTCGGTGCTGATTATAGCGTGTTTTCAAACGACCAGGTCGAGGCGCGCTTTCTGGTTCATCCTGTTGTTGTTGAGAATTTCTCGGCCTTGTCCGTCCCGTTTTTTGGCAAGAAAGTTTCGGTATCTTTTTATCAGGGACGCATACTGGTCTTAATTCCCGTTGACCAGAATTTGTTTGAGCCGCCATCTATGTGGACGGATGTAAGGAACTTTGACGGTATTCGGCATGTGAAAGCGCAGATAAGGGCTACCTTGACGTTTGTTGACAGTCTTGGGCTTTATAAAAAACGTCCGCAGTAATTCGTAAATATTCCTACTCCGCCGCCTTGTCGCGTGTCAGGTTGCCGACGATGAGGCGCTGGACGGGTTTCAGGGCGCGGCCGGCGGCGAGGATGCCTTTGCGCAAAATCTTCGCGCCCGCACGGTCGTCTGTATAAAGCTGCACAATGGAATTGATGCCTTCGTACATCGGGCGCGTCTGGCGGCGGTGGGTGATGGCAAATTCTTCCAGCACCGACATCTTGCCGATATCAAGTCCCGACAGCATGGCGCGGCGCAAGGTTTGCGACAGCACCTCCGCCCCGTAAAGGCCGAAATTGAATCCATGCGCGCTGACGGGGTGCATGCCGACGGCGGCGTCACCCAGTAGGGCGAAGCGTTCCTGCGCGAAATCTTCGGCATAAACGGCAACGAGCGGGTAGCTGTGCATGTCGCCTGTCACGCGCACCTGCCCGATGCGCCCGTCCGTCCATTCGTATATTTTTTCGGCGAGTTCTTCGCGGCTCAGCGCCAGAATTTTTTTGCCGTCTTCGGGCGGCAGGGTCAACACCGCCGATGCCGCACGGTCACCCAGCGGGATGAGGGCAAGGGTCAATCCTTCCAGAAAACATTCGCTGGCGATGTCGTCATGCGGTTTGCTGTGGGCAATTTTGACCACAATGCAAAGGCGTTTGAAATCCAGTTTGCGGGTTTTTACGCCGGCCTTGTCGCGCAGGGTCGAAAAACGGTTGTCGGCCGCAACGACCAGCGGGGCGGAGAGCGTCTTGCCCCCCTCCAGCGTCACCGTGGCCGCAGTCGCCTCAAGGTCGAGCCCTGTCACAGTCTCGCCGGTCATCAGCGTGAGGTTGTCAAAGACGGCGGCGGCGTTATAAGCCGCACGGCGGATATAATGATTGGCGACAACAAAGCCGATATTGCCCTTGCCGCTGCCGCCGGGCGAAAACTCCAGCGGCTCCGGTGTGCCGTGGTTGATAACCTGCGCCGCGCGCAGGATATGCATTTCATTTTCGGGGATATGTTTCAGCATGCCGTGCTGCTGCATCAGGGCGCGGCTGCGGTGGGTGATGGCAACTTCGCGCCCGTCGTCGGCGGGGTTGGCGATTTTGTCCAGCGGCTGTTTTTCAATGATGCCGATGCGGCAACCGACGGGCGCCATCATGGCGGCGAAGCTGAGCCCCGCAGGGCCGCCGCCGACAACCAGAATGTCGAAATCGTTTTTCTTTTTGTTTGCCATGCCTGACACCTTTTAAATCTGGGGGTAATATAGGCCTGTCCGGCGCGCGCCGCCAGTCCTGAAATATCCTTTTGTTCCGCCAAAGAAAACCGCCGCCCGCGGGTGTTGCGAGCGGCGGTTTCTTTACGCGGCGGCGGCAAAGGCGCTGGCCAGTCTGCGGCGCATGCGCCTTGCGCGGAGACGTCTGCGCAGGCACCACAGCATCAGGCACAGTCCCGCCAGCATCAGCCACAGTGCCATGGCCTGCAGCATGCTGCCGACCCCGCCGCCCTTTTCGACATGCCCCATCAGCGTACTGAGCGGCATGAAGACGAGGGAGCAGAGCAGGCTTTGCGTCGAGAGTACCGTCGCGCGGCGGTCGGAGCCGACATGGCGGTTCACAACCTCGCTGACACGCGGCGCGGCAAGCCCGTAGAGGCAGGTACCCGCCAGCATCAGCATCGCCACGCCCGCATAGCCGTAGCCGGTGCTGAGGGCAAGGCTCGCCCCGATGCAGCAGCTGACGCCCAGTGCCCACACGCCGAGCAAGGCCTTCAGGTTCGACACCCGCCCGTCGAGCAGGTGGGCGAACTGGCTCGACACCCCGCCCAGCACGAAGCCTGCGGCCATCAAAACGCCATAGGCGCTTTCGCCAAGGCCGATAGCCATGTAGTAAGGCTGCTGCGACCACATGACGACCTTGGTGGCCGAGAACATCAGCGCGGCGAAGACGATAACCAGCGCCAGTTCCGCATGGCCAAGGGCGGCCCGCGCCGTTTCCAACATATCCGCCAGCGGATGTTTGACGGCGGCGCGGCGGTGACGTTCCGGCTCGTGCAGGCGCAGCGTGCAGACAGCCGCAGCGGCCAGCGTGACCAGCGACAGCGCCACGGGCAGCGCCGTGTGGACGGCATAAAGAAAACCGCCCGCGACACTGGCCCCCGCCACACTGTAAAGCCCGACGCCAAGGCGGCGGCCTTCGTGGCGGCGGTATTCGCCCTCGCGCCCTTCCGACAGCAAACTGTCATAGAGCAGCGCGGAGTTGGTGCCGGAGATAAGGCTGATGCCAACGCCGATAACCATCTGCGATGCAACGGCCATCCAAAGCCCGTCTGCGAGCAGCAGCAGGGCATAGCCCACCATTTCCGCAAGCGTGCCGAGCAGCAGGACGTATTTCCGTTTCCACACATCCGACAACCAGCCGCTGGGCATTTCCAGCAGCACCAGCGTTGCGGCGAAGGCGGCTTCGCCCAGCAAAAAGCTGTCGAAGCCGAGCCCCATACGGTCACGGTAATAAGGGACGACAACCGGAATGATGAAGCACATGTTCATGCAAACGGCATGCATTTGCAGCAGTCTGACGTTCCTGTCTGCGTGCATTACAGCACGCTTGTTTTGTTCGGCGTGCATGGCGCGCCTCCTCCTGTTTATCGGTGGTGGTTTTTGGAAACAGGCGGACGGGCAAAGCCAAGGACGGATTCAGGATGCGCGCTACTTTGCGTCTTGTATCAGTCGGGATTGCGGGGGATTTTCCTGTCAGCCTGTGGCTGACAGTCTTGCAAGGACAATCAGCCGTTCTTGGTGGCGGCCTGGGTAAAGCATTGCGGCTTACCCGCGCCCGCCACATTATTCGCGCCGGATTCAATACCGGCTGCGGTGGACGGTTTAAGACCTGTCCAAAGCTGCGGCATATTCACGGCAATGTAATGTGCGGCGGTGCGCATGATTGTTCTCCTTACCCTTGATTGCATCATAGGGTTTGATTCTTGGCAAATGATTTTTTGATGCAGCGCAACAAACCCCTGCGGCACAGGAGTTTCTTTGCTGTTGCTAAAATTCTTCGCGCGTGACGCGGGCGAGGGTGACAACGTAAACTTTCGCCGCGCCCGCGCGTTTCAGCACCCGCGCGCATTCGTTCAGTGTCGCGCCGCTGGTAAAAACATCATCGACCAGCAGCACGTTTTTATTCTTGATGGCATTTTGCGCGCGCGGCGATACGGCGAAGGCGCCGCGGACGTTGCTGTGCCGCTCGCTGCGGCTGAGACCTTTTTGCGGCTGGGTAAATCTTTTGCGTGTCATGCCGTCCGGTCTAAAGGCGGCGCCCGATACCCGCGCTATTGCCTGCGCCAGCACGGCAGACTGGTTAAAACGCCGCTGCCATAGACGGCGCGGATGCAGCGGCACGGGCAGGACGATGTCTGTATCTGCGGTCATCGGCGCGGCGGCGCGCGACAGCCACGGCAGGAAAGTATCCACCGCGTGCATTTTGTCGCCGTATTTGAAATCGAGGATAAGCTGGCGGCTGACGTCGTTGTAAACCACGGCGGCGCGGGCCATGTCGAAATCGGGCGGGGTATCGATGCAGGCGGCGCAAAGGCTGCCCTCCGCCACGCTGAAGCTGAAAGGCAGGCCGCAGCAGGCGCAGGCGGGGGCGCTGATAAAGGCCAGCTCCGCCCAAAAGCCGGCATCCAGCATGCCGGGGCTGTCCACGATTTTGCCGCTGCCCAGACAGCGCGGGGGCAAAAGCGCATCCAGCGCGGCCATGGTCCAGCGGCGCAGGGGCTGCAAAACAGGCGAAAGTTGTAAAAACAAGGGCATAAAGCCGACGATACGCCAAAGACGGTTGAAATCAATAAATAAAGTTTATGAACGAAGTTATTGATTTTCCGTATTTATTATTGTAACATTTGTTCGCGCTGTGGCAAATCTGGAGGTTTGCCACATATATCCGCTATAATGGAACTATAACGGGAGCATACTGCGCTTCCTCAGGGCAAGGCTGTGTCGAAGGTCGATAGAACAGACATTAAAGAGCAGATTGCGGCGAGCATCAAAAACTTCTCCCTTGCGGCGAAGGATGAAACCGCGCGCGAGCGCCTTGTCATTGAAATGCCCGAATTTATCCAGCGCAAGGCCGCGCTGATTTCCGCGCACTTTTTGCTGCCCGCCGGCTCGCGCATTGTCGATATGGCCTGCGAGACGGGGGAGGTGACCTACGCCCTCGCGCTTTTGAACCCGCGCACCGAAATCATCGGTATCGAACGCGACGCCAAATCCATCGAGTTTGCGCGCAAGAATTACCGTCTGCCCAACCTGTCGTTCCGCCAGACAGACATCGGTATTCACGACCTTGACGATGAATCCGTTGACGGCATCATCAATTCAAACGTCCTGCACCGCGTTTATTCCCATTGGGGCTATAACGGGGACGAGGTTTTCAATTTGCTGGAAAAACAAATCCGCAAGCTGAAAGTCGGCGGCACGATGCTGATACGCGACTACATGCTGCCATCTGACGAGGAATTCGTTTTGCTGGAACTGCCGAACCTGCCCAGCCGCGGCATGGACCCGCGCAGCCTGTCGGATGCCGACCTTCTGGTACACTTCTCCCAAACCGCCCGTCCGATGGCGGAGGGCTGCGAGGGCTTCTTTATCGAAGAGCTGATGCCGCGCCGCGAAGGCACGCGCCTGTTCCGTCTGATGCACAAATGGGCGCTGGAGTTCATCCACCGCAAAAACAGCCGCGAAAGCTGGGAGCAGGAACTGAAGGAAGAATATACCTTCGCCACCTATCAGGATTTCCGCCGCGAATTTGCACGCCTCGGCATGCGCATGGTTTTCTCTGCGCCGTACTGGAACCCGTGGGTGGTGAAAAACTGCTTCAAGGGGCGTTTCCAGCTTTACAGCGAAAACTACGTCCCCATGGGCAGCCCTGCAACGAATTACTTCATTGTGTCGCAAAAAGTCGCCGACAAGCAAAGCCTTGTGCTGGAAGAACGCCGCCCGTCGCAAAAGCCCGTGGGCGATTTGCAAATCATGATTGTCCGCGACAAGCAAAGCGGGCAGCTGCACGAACTGGTCAAGCGTCCGGGCGAATATTGCGACATCGTGCCTTACCGCATCACGCCGGATAATCGCCTTGTGATTTATGTGCGCAGCGGATACCCGCGCCCGATTGTGAACGCGGTGCAGCGCGGCTCGCACAACATTGACGGCAAGAAATGGTCGGGACATTTGATTGAACCCATCACCATGGACACCGTCAATATGACGGACGACGTCGAAGAAAACCGCAAAATGATTTTCGACTACGTTAACAACTACGCCAGTCTGCGGCCGAAAGCCGATGACAGCTGGTATGTGGGGGAAACCTATTTCCCGTCCCCCGACCGTATTGACGAGGCCATCGAGCCTGTTTTCGTCGAAGTTGAAAACCCGCAAAAGACCGGCTGGGCCATCCAGAAGGACAGCGAGGTGAACTTCACCGAAATCGGCACGATTACCGAGCTGGACGCGACCGACATTTTGCTCGCCGCGCAGGTGGGGCTGCTGCCCGAACCGCGGCTGGAGCTGCATGTGTTCGAACTGATGTCGCGCTATCAAATGCAGCTGCCGCGCTGGATTGGCGAGGTCATGCCCAAAATGCCCGGCCAGCCGACCAAGGGCAAAGACCCCGAAGACATCCTTGAAGACGTCGAGCCCGCCGAATTCGAAGAAGAGAAAAAAGGCGCCATCACGCTCAAGCCCGTCAAATCCGTATTTGTCGAGGAAGGCCGCGTCGGACGCGGCACGCGCGGGCTGTCGGCGCAGGACATCGAATTCATTCTGACCGAAGACGGCATTGAAAATATCGCCGTGGTTATTCCGATTTCGCGCGACTGGGACAATAACCTGCTTGTCGCGCTGGAGCCGAAAATTCTGCCCGTGCCGAACCGCCTTGGCGGTGATGGCGCGATGCTGAACGCGCCCAGTTTTGTGTTGCCCAAGGATGTGCGCAGCGTCGAGGATGCCAAGGAATTCATCGCCGGAAAATTCAAGGTACCGGTGGAGCAGGTCGGCCAGCTGGGCGAAAGCTATTTCACGCATACGGGCGTTACGCCGCAGCGGGTATATCCTTTCGTCGTTTCATCGCCGCCGGTGGTGGGGCAGGGGCCGAAATGGCAATACGCGCCGCTCAAACGTATCTGGATGCTGGGCTTCTTCAACCGCTTCAGCGGCATCCTGCTCAAGGCTATCGCGCGTTTGCACATGTCGATGAACGATAACCACGACATGCAGCTGAACCGCAGCCCCGTGAACCTGAAAAGCAAGGGTTTCTCCCTTTCCACCGAAAAAGTGGCAGTGGAGGCGAAAAACGTCGGCTATTCCGCCGTACCTTCGCGGGTTCTCGGCCAGCGGGGCGCTGCGGGTGGCGCCGCGGGGGCGCCTGCCAAACCGCAGGAACCGCTGTGGTCGCCCGATACCGACCCTGAAATCATCGAGCAGAACAAGGCCGCGCAGGCGCTTATCGAAAGCATCGCCGCGCCGCGGGTCGGGCCGCGCCTGTCGGACAGCTACGCCATGGCCAAACGGATTTTGCGCGAAAGCACGGCCATACAGATGAAAGACACGCCCGCCGTTGCCGAAATCGACAAGGATATCGAACAGGTCGGCCGCCAGATTAAACAGCGGCTGGAGCTGACCCCCATGGGCGACCCCACGGGCAAGGGGCGGCGCTGATACGCGGCGGATGCGCGTTGATGCCGTGGGCAATTCAAAATGAACAATCCAAATGTGATAAACGTTTTTGACCGTGCGCTTCTGCGCCTGCGCCGCGACCGCGCGGCCATGCACATCGGCGATTACGATTTTCTGCTGCGCGACGTGGCGGAGCGGTTGATGGAGAGGCTGGAGCTTGTCCTCCGTCCGTTCCCCCGCGTGCTTGACCTCGGCAGCCATCACGGTGTTCTGTCTGAGATGCTGGCCGCGCGTGCGGGGACGCAGGATGTTTTCGCGGCCGACATGGCGCCGCGCTTTGCCGCTGCCGCCCCCGTGCCTTCTGTTGCGGCGGATGAAGATTTTCTGCCCTTCGCCCCTGAAAGTTTTGATGCGGTTGTCAGCAACCTGTCACTGCAATGGGTGAACGATTTGCCGGGCGCGCTGTTGCAAGTTCTGCGCACGCTGAAGCCCGACGGGCTTTTCATGGCGGCGGTTCTGGGCGGCGAAAGCCTGCGGGAGCTGCGCGACAGCCTGATGACGGCGGAGCTCTCCGTGACGGGAGGCGCCAGCCCGCGCGTGTCGCCGTTTATCGACCTGCGCGACATGGGCGCGCTGATGCAGCGGGCAGGATTTGCGCTGCCCGTGGTGGATAGCGATATTATCACGGTCGATTACAGTCATCCGCTCAAGCTGATGCAGGATTTGCGCGGCATGGGGGCAAGCAATGCCGTCCATGGCCGCCTGAAACTGCCGACGCGCAAACAGGTCATTCTGGAAGCCGCGCGGGTATATCAGGAAAAATATGGCGACAACCGCGGCCGCGTTAGCGCGACCTTTCAGGTTATCTATACCATCGGCTGGCGCCCGCATGAAAGCCAGCAAAAGCCCCTCAAGCCCGGCGTTGCCACCGTGCGCCTTGCGGATATTCTCAAAGCGGAAGAAATTAAAACCGACGATATAGCCAAGCCATAATCGGCCATGGCTTATTCCGCCTCCTTCACCGCCGTCATCAGGTAATTCACATCAAGGTCGGTGTCGCTGAGTTTGAATTTCAAACGCAGCGGGTCGTAAACGAGGCCCGTGACGTCGATAATATCGAGCCCCATGGGCATCAGCGGGGCGGCGACTTCGGACGGTTTCAGGAATTTGCGCCAGTCATGCGTGCCCGCGGGCAGCCAGCGCAGCACATATTCGGCCATGCCGATGCCCAGCACGAATGATTTCGCCGTGCGGTTGAGCGTCGATACCACCAGCATCCCCCCCGGTTTTACCAGCGCGGCGCAGGACGTCAGGAACAAATCCACATCCGCGACATGCTCCACAACCTCAAGCGCGGTCACGATATCGAATTGCGCGCCGCTGTCGGCCAGCGCCTCGGCCGTTGTGGCCTGATAATCGATGGCAAGGCCGCCGGCTTCGGCATGTGCGCGGGCGGCGCGGATGTTTTCCGTCCCGGCATCAATCCCCGTGACAGCCGCGCCCATGCGGGCGAGGGGTTCGGCCACAATGCCGCCGCCGCAGCCGACATCGGCCGCCGTCAAGCCGCCAAGCGCGCCCAGTTTTTGGTCATCAAGACCGAAGTGCGCGCAGGCCATGCGGCGGATGTAGTCGAGTCTCACGGGGTTCAGTTTGTGCAAAGGCTTCATCGGCCCCGATTCATCCCACCATTTCGCGCCCAGCTGTTCGAACTGAACGAGGTCTTTTTCATCAACCGTGCGACGGGATGAAAATTTTTTTGTGTTTTTTGCGTTCATAACGGCCTCGCGCGGGGGTCTGTATTCCTCTGGTTTTAAACTGTTTTTTGGAAAATGCAACCCTTCCTTAAGGCCGGTTAATGGGGGGTTAATGCCATAATTCATTTCCTTAACTTATTTTTCATAGACGAAACGTAGTCTTGCTTCTGGGGAAACTATGGAACTGCAAAAAAGGGGAATACGGGGATGGGACTGGGGTTCAATTCTGCCGCACAAAAGAAGACTGAAGTTCTGGCATCGACCGTCGACATGCGCGCACAAATCGTCAAGCGCATGGACAGCGCCTACCAGCGCCTGAGCGAAAGCTTCAACCCCTCGGCCAGCCGCGAAGACACGCTGCTCGGCGGCATGGTTATCGGCTTTCTGGGCTGGATGGCTTTCGGCCAGATGCTGCAGGTCGCCTTCTCCGGCAACGAAACCATGAGCAACCTGCTGGAAA
>DDBY01000066.1:2001-7651 GCA_002334985.1 Micavibrio sp. UBA2020 | reverse complement strand
GCGAACAGCGCCGCCTCGTCCCCGCCGGTACCTGCGCGTATCTCCAGAATGGCGCTTTTGTCGTCGGCGGCATCTTTGGGCAAAAGGGCGATTTGTATCTGCTTTTCAAAAGACGGCAGTTCTTCCTTGAGCCGGAAATACTCTTCTTCCGCCATGGCGCGCATGTCTTTATCGGCGCCCGCGTCATTCATAAGTGTTTCAAGGTCGGCAAACTCGGCCTGCGCCTTTTTATACTGGCGCACAAGCGTCGCAAGCGGCGTCAGTTCGGCATACTCGCGCGACAGTTTGGTAAAAACATCCGACGCCAGCGTGCCGGACGACAGCAGCGCTTCCACCTCGTGAAAGCGGCTCAGAACTTGGTCCAGCTTGCGATGCAGCGACATGGGGTTCCTTTACGCGGCGCTGCCTTGTTGCTGCTCGGCCTGTTTTTTTTCAATCTCGGCCGCTTTTTCTTCGACCAGATGCACCAGATGGTCAACGATGCTTTCGTCTTTCAAACGGTGCGCGGGCTGGCCTTTGATATAAACCTGATGCGTGCCGCGCCCGCCGCCGGTGAAACCGATATCGGTCATCAGCGCCTCGCCGGGGCCGTTTACAATGCAGCCAATCACGGAAACTGTCATCGGGGTTGTGATATGCGCAAGGCGTTCTTCAAGCACCTTCACCGTTTCAATGACATCGAACTGCTGGCGCGAACAGGACGGGCAGGAAATGACATTGACACCGCGGTGGCGCAAGCCCATCGATTTCAGAATATCAAAACCGACCTTAATCTCCTCGACCGGGTCGGCCGTCAGAGATACGCGGATGGTATCGCCGATACCCGCCCACAAAAGGCTGCCGATACCGATAGACGATTTAATCGTACCGGTGCGCAGGCCGCCCGCTTCGGTCACACCGACGTGCAGCGGATAGTCGCAGGCATCTGCCAGCTGCTGATAGGCCGCAACGGCCAGAAACACATCAGACGCCTTGCACGAAATCTTGAAATTGAAAAAATCATGGTCTTCGAGGATTTTGATATGGCGCAGCGCCGATTGCACCATCGCCTCGGGGCACGGCTCGCCGAATTGTTCCAGCAATTCACGCTCAAGCGAGCCTGCATTCACGCCGATACGAATGGAGCAGTTATGGTCCTTCGCCGCCTTGATAACCTCGCGCACCCGCTCGTCGGAGCCGATATTGCCGGGGTTGATACGCAGGCAGGCCGCGCCCGCCTTGGCCGATTCAATCGCACGTTTGTAGTGAAAATGAATATCCGCAACGATAGGCACGGATACTTGCGAAATAATATCCTTCAGCGCCGCCGTCGATGCCTCGTCAGGGCAGGATACGCGCACGATATCCGCACCCGCTTTTTCAAGCGCATGGATTTGCGCCACCGTCGCCTTCACATCCGGCGTCGGCGTATTCGTCATCGATTGCACGGTAATCGGCGCATCGCCCCCCACGGGGACTTTACCGACAAAAATCTGCCGCGATTTACGACGGTAAATCTGCCGGTAGGGTCTTACTTCGCCTGACATCACACACTCTCCTGTCCACTTGGCTCCTGCCCGCTAGACACTTGCCGCGCGCGGGGTAAATCAATCGCGTACGCGAATTTTTCTTTTCTTAAGCTCATCCGGGTTAAGCGCGACACCGCGCAAAATCTCGCCGGAGCGGCCAAGACTTTGCGCCTTCGCGCCGTCCACAATAATATCCAGCCCGCCCGCATTGGACGTAACCAGCGTCATGCCTTTCTGGTCGGGGACAAAGAAACGCTCCCCTGGCGAAAGCACTTTTTTGAAAACGACTTTACCGTCACCATCGCTGACCTGAACCCAGCTTTTCTGGTTGGCTTCAAGAACGATGCGGCCTTTGCCGCGCTGACGCACGTTGATTTGCGCCTGCTGCTGCGCCTGCGCATCCTGTGCTTGCGGTGCGGGTGTGCGTGTCGGGCGCACCACCATCTCGCCGCTGTCGGCAGGGGCTGGCGCCTCGGCGGCGGGTGCTACCACAGCGACCTCTGCGCGCGGCTTCGGGGCTTCTGCCGCAGCCACATCGGTTGCGGCCGCAGGGGCGGACGCCGCAGTATGCGCGGCAGGTTCCGCGGGTATAATCGTACCCGTTGCATATCCCGTCAGCGGCTGGCTGTCCGCCAGCGTCGGCTGACCGGACGATGTGCCGACCACGGGCGCGGGGGGAATATTTTCCGCCAGTTCTACCCCTTCGTCATCTGACGACAGCAAAGACCAGGCAAGGAACAAAACAACAATACAAAACGCCGCCGCGCCAATCAGCACGGGCCCCGGCAATTTGTCTTCGGAAATCGGGTCGGTGAATTGCAGCGCGGTTTTGGCCGCAGGCTCGCCCGCGTGTTCTTCCTTGAACGTCGCGACAATTTCCTGCGCGTCCAGCTTGACGAACTGCGCATAGCTGCGCACGAAACCAACGGCATAGGTCATGCCGGGCAGCTGGTCGATGCGGTCGTCTTCAATGGCTTGCAGCTGCGCCACACGCACGTTGATGGCAGAGGACACATCATCCAGCGACAGTTTCATTTTCTCGCGCGCGCTGCGCAGCGTTTTGCCGACCGTATGCACGGCCGCGTCTTCGTCCGCGGGGACGGATGCGGCGGGAGCACTCTGGGCGGGGCCGCTTTCCGGTTTGCCGTTGCGGCGGTTTTTCTTTTTCTTAGAAACGTCTTGCTGTTCGTCGGTCATCGCAAATCCCTAATTAACAGAAACAATCTGAATGTCATGGTCGCGGGCGAAAGAAAGCAGCCTTTCGCGCAGCGAATGTTCGCGCGAAGCCATGAGATGTTCAAGATAAGGCACCAGCCGCCGCGTATCAAGCGTGGGTATCATGGTTCTGACCGCCCCCACCGATTGCGCGGGCACGGAAAGCGTGCCGAAGCCAAGCGCGATAAGCACCATGGCCTCCAGCGGATGCCCCGCCATTTCACCGCAGACGCTGACCGGCACGTTTGCCGCGCGGCATTGGTCGGCAATGGTTTTCAAAACGCGCAGCATCGCGGGCGATAAAGGGTCATAACGGCCACGAATAGAATGGTTGCTGCGGTCTGCTGCATACAAATACTGCATCAGGTCATTGGTGCCGACGGCGATGAAATCCGCCGTTTTCAAAATCTGGTCCAGCTGGAACAAAAGCGCGGGCACTTCGAGCATCACGCCGAGCTGGATTTTCTCCGGCACGGCGATACCGTTTTCACGCGCGCGTTTTTTCTCCATATCCAAAAGCACGCGGGCGCGGTCCAGCTCCGCCGCTTCGGTCACAAAGGGGAGCAGGATATGCAGTTCGCGCCCCTTGGAGCCGCGAATGAAAGCGCGGAACTGCGTGCGCAAAACAGCGGGGCGGTCCATGCCAATACGCACCGCGCGCCAGCCAAGGGCAGGGTTTTCTTCCTCCGGCGCTTTGAAATAGATCGGAAGAGCGTCCCCGCCGATATCCAGCGTGCGGAAAACCACGGGCTTACCATCCATTTTATCCATGATGCGGCTGTAAAGTTCCGCCTGCGTCACGACCAGCGGGTATTTCTGCCACGCCATGAACGACAGCTCGGTACGGAACAGGCCGATGCCCTCGGCGCCCAGCGACACGGCTGCGTCGATTTCGGTCATGAGCCCCGCGTTCATCATCACCCCCACGCGTATGCCATCGCGCGTGACGCTTTGCTCCGGCAAATGCTGGCGATACTGCGCGCCGCGTGCGCGGCGGCTTTCGATATTTTTGGCGTAAAGCTCTTGTAGGTATTCCGACGGGTTGATGTAAACCGTACCGCTGTCACCATCGACAATAGCGGCATCGCCCGCGCTGAGAAGGCTCAGAACATCGCGGCATTGCCCGACGACCGGAATACCCATCGCACGCGCCACAATCGCAACGTGGTTCGAATAGCTTCCTTTTTCAAGGATAACGCCTTTGAGCCGCGCGGGGTCGTAATCCAGCAGCGCCGCAGGGCCGAGCGCACGCGCAGCCAGCACAAAGCTTTCCGGCAGATTGTCACGCGGCGCATCCGCAGCATCACCCGTGCGCGACAGACGCGCCAGATGCCCCATCAAGCGGTTGCTGAGGTCTTCAATATCCGCCATGCGGTCACGGATATAGGCATCTGTCACCTTCATCATGCGCACGCGGGTTTCGTTCTGCACACGCATCACGGCCGCTTCGGCAGAAAGGCCTTTGTCAATCGCTGCTTCTATTTTAGAAACCCAGCCGCGGTCACGCGCGAACATCTGGTAGGCTTCGAGAATATCGCGGCTTTCGTTGCCTGCCACCGCGGCGCTGCGGTTAAGCATGCGGTCGATGGCGTCATTCATGCTGGAAAGCGCATCGGCAAGGCGTGCCTTTTCTGTGCGCGCATCGTCGGCGACGACATGCTGCAAACCATAGGCTGCGTCGTAAAGAACAACAGTGCCCAGCGCAAGACCGCGGCCCAGCGTCACACCCGCGACCTCCGTCGGGCGGCCGCCGCCAGCGGTGCCGGAATTCAGTTCCTGCCGCGTAATAATGCCGCCTGCAACGATAAGCTCCGCAATCAGCATGGAGGCGGTTTCGAGAATATCGATAACCTCCGCGCCATAGCTGCGGGGCAGTTTGTTTTGAATAACCAGCACACCGCGCACATGGCCGGCACGCAGGACAGGCACGCCGCAGAACCCGCGGAAATCCGCCCCGCCCGTTTCAGGCCTGAGCGCGAATTGCGGATGCGTGGTCATGTCACCCAGAACCAGCGGCACGGCAGACGCGGCAATATCGCCGATGAACCCCTCGCCCACGCGCAGTTTGGATTGATGCACAACGTCATGTGGCAGCCCGACGGTGGAGAAAAGCTCGATAACCTCCCCCGCCCGCTGGATGAAGCAGGAACAAACGTCAGCGCGCAACTCGCGCGCGACCAGCGCGACGATGCGGTCAAGCCGCTGCGGCGCAGGCAGGTCTTCCGCCATGACGTCACGCAGGCGCAGCATCATCTGGCGCGGCGATGACAAAGCCATTTGCGCATCGACAAAGGCGGACGCGGTTTCTTCCCGCGTGCGCGGGGATGTGGAAGGACCCGGCGTCCAGCTATGCGGGTCCGCCGCCGCCATTACGACGCGCGGCCCTCGCCGTCGAGACCGTAGGCGGTGTGCAGGGAGCGCACAGCCAGCTCGGTGTATTCTTCCGAAATCAGCACGCTGACCTTGATTTCAGACGTGGTGATAACCTGAATGTTGATGCCTTTTTCCGCCAGTGTCTTGAACATTTTCGATGCCACACCCGCATAGCTGCGCATGCCGATACCGATGATGGAAATTTTGGCGACGTCGGCGCTCGATTCAAACTGCGCGCCTTCGAGGTCTTTCATGGATACCTTCAGAACCTCAAGCGTCTTGGGCAGGTCGGCACGCGGCACGGTGAAGGTGAGGTCGGTACGCGCGGCATCGGGCGATACGTTCTGGACAATCATGTCCACGTTGATGGCCGCGTCGGCCAAGGGGCCGAACAGACGCGCGGCAACGCCGGGCACGTCGGGCAGATTGCGCAGGGTGACTTTTGCCTCGTCCCTGCTGTGCGTGACGCCGCTGACGACTTCCTGTTCCACGATATTCTCCTCATCTTCTACCAGTGTGCCGGGCAAATCGCTGCCCAGCGCCGTTTCAAAACT
>DDBY01000066.1:0-1691 GCA_002334985.1 Micavibrio sp. UBA2020 | reverse complement strand
TACGAAATGCGGTTAATCTTGCGCGCGTGGTTCACGATGCGCGGGTCGGCGGTGTAAACGCCGTCAACGTCTGTGTAGATGTCGCAGCGCTCCGCCTTCAGCGCTGCAGCAACAGCCACCGCCGAAGTGTCCGAACCGCCACGACCCAGCGTGGATACGCGCCCATCCGGCGCCAAACCCTGGAAACCCGCAATCACGGCGACTTCGCCGCGGTCGAGGGATTCACGAAGCAATCCTGTCTCCACGCTTTTGATGCGCGCTTTGGCGTGCACTTCGTTGGTCATGATGGGCACTTGCCACCCCTGCCACGAGCGCGCGGGCACGCCGCGTTTTTGCAGCGCCAGCGCCAGAAGGCCGGACGTCACCTGCTCCCCCGATGCGACAATCGCATCGTATTCGCGCGGGTCGTAAATTTCCGACACTTCGGTGCAGTATTTCACCAGCTGGTTGGTCACGCCGGACATGGCCGAAACGACGACGGCAACCTTGTGGCCGCGGCCGATTTCGGCGGCAACCTTGTTGGCGACGTTCTCGATAGCCGGAACCGTGGCGACAGATGTGCCGCCGAATTTCAAAACGAGTATGCCCATGGACTTTCAAAGCCTCTTTTTATGCTGCCGGACGCTGCGCGGAGGCAGGGGGCATGCTGCCCCCGCTTCGTTTAACGCCACACGGCTTGTATTCCGACCAGAATAGACCGAACAGGCAGTGATTCCGAAGAGTCTTTTTGCTGATTTTATTAAATATTTCCGTGTTTTTACGCCCATTCGGATGCTATTGAGAAAGGGTTGTCGCAAAACCGCAGAAAAGGATATGGAATATGGGAAATATTACCGTCATTGGCTCGCAGTGGGGCGACGAAGGCAAAGGCAAGATTGTCGATTGGCTGGCAGCCGAAGCCGACATCGTCGTGCGCTATCAGGGCGGCCATAACGCCGGCCATACCCTTGTGATTGGCGAAAAGGTTTACAAGCTGCACCTACTGCCCTCCGGCGTGGTGCGCGGCAAACTGTCGGTTATCGGCAACGGCGTGGTCGTTGACCCCTCCGCCCTTCTCGAAGAAATCGAGCGCCTGAAAACGCAGGGCATCAATATCACCCCCGACAATCTGATTATTTCCGAACACGCGCCCATCATCCTGCCGCTGCACAGCGCGCTTGATAAAGCGTTCGAAGAAGCCCGCGGCAAAAACAAAATCGGCACCACCGGCCGCGGCATCGGCCCCGCGTATGAAGACCAGACGGGCCGCCGCGGCATGCGCATGTGCGACCTGGCGCATCCGGAAAGCCTGCCGGAAAAACTCGAAAAGCAGATTTTTTATCACAACGCGCTCTTGCGCGGTTTGGGTGCGCAGGAATTGAACGCGGGCGAATTCGTTGCCTACCTGCAAGACATCGCGCAAAAACTGCTGCCCTATATCCAGCCCAGCTGGAAAGTGCTGGACGATGCGCGCCAGAGCGGCAAAACCATTTTGTTCGAAGGCGCACAGGGCGTCATGCTCGACGTTGACCATGGCACCTATCCCTTCGTCACGTCGTCGAATACCTCGGCGGCGCAGGCGGCGCTCGGCAGCGGCGTCGGGCCTGACCAGCTGGGATTTGTGCTGGGTATCACCAAGGCCTATACAACGCGCGTCGGCTCCGGCCCCTTCCCGACGGAGCTTTTTGACGACCACGGTGAAACGCTCGGCC
>DDBY01000170.1:20686-32347 GCA_002334985.1 Micavibrio sp. UBA2020 | reverse complement strand
GATTTAACCGAACACCCGAGCCCCGCCCCGCGCGTGACACCGCCGCGCGCACCTGTTATATTAAAAGCAGGGAGTAGGGAATGTCTATCAACCAGCGCTTGGATTTACGTCAGGGTCAAACCCTGACCATGACGCCGCAGCTGCAGCAGGCCATCAAGCTGCTGCAGATGTCGAATATCGAGCTGGCGGAATTCCTTGAAGCGGAAATCGAAAAAAACCCCCTGCTTGAAAAAGACGACGGCACGCAAAGCCCCGCATCGGAAAGTGTGGAGGCCGAAGAAACCGCCCGCCCCGGCGACGGCGACATCCTGACATCGCATAACGCCGATGGGCAGGACGCTTTCGCCGCCGACCGTGCCGCAGCGGACGACCGCCCGCTGGATACCGATTTCGACAATGTTTTCACCGGCGGCGACATGGCGCCGCAAGAAGGCGGATACGACGCCTTCGCCACCGATAGTTTTGCAAGTGTCGGCAGCGGCGGCAGCTTGAAATTCGACGACCCCGATTTCAGTTTCGAAAACACGATGGCGAAGGAGCAGACGCTCCGCGACCATCTGGAAGAGCAAATACAACTGGAATTCGAAAACGCGGGCGACCGCGCGATTGCCCGCGTACTGGGCGACTATCTGGACGAAGCCGGATATATCCGCGCCGACCTGCCCGCCCTGGCGGAGCGTCTGGGCACCGAACTTGCGCGCGTGGAGCGCGTTTTGGATACGCTGCAGCGCCTGGACCCCGCGGGGCTTTTCGCGCGCAGCCTGAGCGAATGCCTTGCCCTGCAACTGCGCGAGCGTGACAGGCTCGACCCTGCCATGCAGAAACTGCTGCAAAACCTCGACCTTCTGGGCGCGCACGACCTTAAGAAACTCCGCAATATTTGCGAAGTGGACGAAGAAGACCTGCGCGATATGATTGCGGAGATTAAAACCCTCAACCCCAAACCCGGCCTCGCCTTTGACCGTTTCATCAGCCAGACGGTGGTGCCGGATGTGTTGATGAAGCCGCTGCCCAAATCACGCGGTGGCGGCTGGGCGGTGGAGCTGAACAGCGACACACTGCCGCGCGTTCTGGTCAATCGCACCTACTACGCGGAAATCACCAAAAACGCGACGGGACAAAAAGACAAGGAATACCTGAGCGCGCAAATCAATTCGGCCAACTGGCTGGTACGCGCGCTTGAACAGCGGGCAGAGACAATTTTGAAAGTCGCGACCGACATCATCGTGCAGCAGGAAGCGTTTTTTCTCTACGGCGTCGAATACCTGAAACCGCTGGTGCTGAAAGACGTTGCAAGCGCCATCGGCATGCATGAAAGCACCGTGAGCCGCGTGACCACCGGAAAATACATCGGCACCCCGCGCGGCGTGTTCGAACTGAAATATTTTTTCACAAGCGGCGTCGCCTCCACCGACGGCAGCGCGACGTGGTCATCGGAGGCCATCAAGGCGCGTATCAAAACACTGGTCGATGCGGAAAAGCCCGCCGCGATTCTGTCGGATGATGATTTGATGGCGTCGCTGAAGGCCGAAGGCATCGACATTGCCCGCCGCACCGTCGCCAAATACCGCGAAGCGATGAAAATCCCGTCATCGGTGCAAAGGCGCCGCCTGAAAAACAGTTAAGTGTCTGTTTTTAATTGGTTAATTGTGATTTTAATATCCCTTAACCTTGACTTTACCAATCCGTGCCTATAATAAAATTATGGCTTAAAATCCACATCCGCGCTACGTTCGGGCCGGATTCGTAAATTGCAACAGCAAGGTTCTCAAGAATGCAACTGACAGTCAAAGGCAAGCACCTCGATGTGGGGGACGCGCTGCGTGAACATGTTCGCGCCAACCTCGCCCATACCACCGGCAAATACTTCAACAATGCCGTAGAAGCGACGGTCACTTTCACCAAGGAAAAAAACCACCGCTACAAAGCCGACATCTCCATCCACGTCGGCCGCGGCATGACACTGGAAGCGCAATACGAAGCGGATGATCCGTATCCGGCCTTCGACGAAGCGTCGAAGCGCGTGGCTACGCGCCTTGGCCGCTACAAGGATAAAATCCGCGACCATCACCGCCACGAAGACACGGCGGAAATTCTGAGCGCAGCCTATACCACGTTCCAGTCGAACGAAGACGAAGCAGAGGGCGGACAAGAGCCTGCTATCATCGCCGAGCTGCAAATGCAGGTACCGACGCTGGCGGTCAGCGATGCTGTTATGCGCCTTGAGCTGGGCGACCTGCCGGCGCTTTTGTTCAAAAACCCTGCGCATGGCGGGTACAACATGGTTTACCGCCGCAAGGATGGACATGTGGGCTGGGTAGACCCCGACGGACTGAAGAAATAACGACAACAACGACGTGAAAAGCACCATAAACCGGAAAAGCTTTTCCAAAGGTAAAGAGGACGCACACCGACGCTTGCAGGGAATATCGACGCACCCCGCGCCATGAACGGCACGGGTGCGTCGCCCTGCCATCCGCGACAATGTTATGATTAGCGCCGACATCATCATTCCGGCCCTTGAGGCCAGCAGCAAGAAAAAAGCCTTCCGCGCGATTGCGGAGGAAATAGCAGGCAGTATCGGCGGGCACGCCGACGATTTGCTGACGGCTTTGCTTGACCGCGAACGCATCGGCACCACCGGCATCGGCCAGGGCGTCGCCATTCCGCATATCAAAATCGCAGGGGCGGAGCGCATGTACGGCGTTCTGGTGCGCCTTGAAACGCCCGTCGATTACGATGCTATCGACAGCCTGCCTGTCGATATTATTTTCATGTTGCTGGCGCCCGCCGAAAGCAAAACGACGCAGCACCTGAAAATGCTGGCGCAAATTTCGCGCTTTTTGAAGGATACAAAAACCTGCGCCGCCATCCGCGCCACGCGCGAAGCGGAATCGCTGTCGGGCATCCTGACCGAATGGGTCAACGAACAAGCCGCGTAGCGCCCGGCAAAACCGCCGCTAAAATTTACCGAGAAAGTTAATGCACAGACACGATGTCAAGGTCGTGATGCTGCAGGCTTGTTTGCAGCGCGGGCATGGTTTCCTGCACCGCCAGTGCCGTACCGTCAGCCGCGTGCAAAACCCATGCGGGCTTGCCCTTCACGCTGTACTTGCGCACATAGCCGACTTCTTCCATGCCGAGTTCACGCAGGTCGTTTTGCGTCATGGCAATCAGGGGGTTTTTAACATCCTGCATCGGGACTTTGGTCATGGGGTGGCTCCTCTTGCCGCCGCGCGTTGCCGCGGGCTTTTTTATCTTTTATTTATATCGTTTTACTCTTCGGCTTTTCCAGCGCCGAGCGCTTCGCCTGTCACATCAATTGTTTTGCCTTTGCGCGCATCTTTGGGCGACGTGATGCGGATTGTTTGCACCGTCGTTTCCGGCATGATGCGGCGCAAATCGACGTGTAGCAGGCCGTTGTCCATCTGCGCGCCGACGACTTCGATATCTTCGCTCAGAATAAACGCCCGCTGGAACTGCCGCGTTGCGATACCGCGGTGCAGGAACACACGGTTTTCGTCTTCGTCGTTCTGGCGTTTGCCGCGGATGACCAGCTGGTTCTGCTCCAGCTGCACCGACAAATCTTCCATCGAAAACCCCGCCACGGCAATCGTGATGCGGATTTGGGTTTCGCCCAGCTGTTCGATGTTATACGGGGGATAGCCTTCGCTGGAAGCCCGTGCAGCGCGGTCAAGCGCGCGTTCGAACTGGTCGAAGCCCAGCAAAAAAGGACTGTCAAAAAGGGAAAGGCGTCTGCTCATGCCATAGGCTCCTTGCGTTTAAGCGAGCGGGCATCGCCGGCCCCGTCAATCGGCAGCTTTCGGCGTATATCCATATACCATCATATACGGCGGCAGAGCCAAAAGGCAAGCATGCGTAAAAAATGCCTTTTATACATGGGCTTAATAAAAGCCTCGCCGCCGTAAAAACGGCAATTTGACATATCATAAAAGCTGTTTATTATCCGCCGCATTCACATACGGAGATTCTTTTTGATGAAAAACCTTATCAACATCACAACGTCCCACGACAATCCCACATTTATAGACGCGCACAGCGTCACGGGGATTCATGTTTTCCCCGAAAAGGGGGAGATGGCGATTTTCGGTGAAAACGGCCTTCTCTACGCGCTTGAAATGAAAGGCTGGAACATAGACGCCGACGACCTGCTGCAAAAACTGGCCGGTGCAGGCAACCCGCTTATCGCCCTGCCGCTGCGTCATGGCGGCACGGAATATCCGCATTTTATCGCACCGCACGCGGTGACTTTTGCGACGATTACCCCCGTCTCGCAGGACGGCACGCAAGGCATCATCGCCGGCGTGCGCGGCGTTGGCTGGGAAGAAAACTACGAAGCCACCCCTGCGGAAGTCACAACGCTGCTGGAAGCCGTGCGCAAGAGCGGCAAAGAGCTGATGGAGATACTGCCCGACGAGGCGCATGCCCGCTGGAGCAGACCCGCAGCGCTTTACATCGACCCTGCATCGGTGCAGGAAATCCGCGATGATGGCGGTCAGGTGAATGTCGTTTTCAAGGCCTCCGGCTCGCTCGACGTACAAGTGAACGACCCTGAATATAAAATCAGCATGACCCGCGCAGAGGAAGAGAGCGCGCGCCTTGCCCTTGCCGCAAAAATCGCCGACGCCCACGGCGGGCTGACGCATATCGCGGGGGCCAGCCGTGCCATTTACGTTACGCCGGATGTTTTTACCTCCATCCGTTTTCATACCAACGAAAAATCGGAAAACAAGTATGGCATGAGCCTTGAGCGGCCCAAAACCCCGACGAACCCGTATCCGGAAGCTGTCCGCGCTTATTTCAACACCGCCGCCGCGCGCGAAAATTCATTCAATGAAATTGTCGCCGCTGCGCAATCAAAACCGCAAGGTGCCGCCAAACCGGCAAAACCGCGCACGCCTTGATACGGCACACTTCAACAAAAAAGCGGCCTGCGTTGTTGCATGGCCGCTTTTTTGTTTTGTAGCCTTTATGGTGCAGGGGGCTTCGGCACAGGCGGCGCCGGATTTTGCAAACTGTCGAGAACGGCGCGCACTTCGCGAATAGATTCCTTCATAAAATGACGCTGGTTTTCTTTGTGCGCGAAGCGGATGTGCTCTTCGCCGATGGGATGTTTTTTAAGGAAATATTGCACTTCGTCGCGGCTAAGCGCGCGGTAGGTCATGTCGAAATCACGCTCCGCGATGTCCAGCATACGGCGGATATCGGCGAAGGCGCTGTCGCGGCCGCTCTGGCGCTCGTCACGCTGTAAATCTTCGGCCAGACCGGCGGGAGACTTGCGCGGAAAGCCTGCGGGCGGGGCGTAGCGCTTGCTCACGCGCGCAAATATTTCCTTGAGCGGCTTATCCGCCTGCAAATCAACCGCCGCGGCCAAAACGGCAGGCGTCCAGCGGAATTTTTCCTGTGCCTCCATCATTTCGGGCAGCGAAAGCTTGCTGTTGTCGGCGTATTTGATGCCCTCTTTGGCAAGCGCGTCCATTTTCTGCATAAATGCCGATTGAATTTCGGCGAGCGCGGCTTTGCGCTCCGCCTTGAATTTTGCGTCCATGTTCCGCTCCTTATGATTTTTGTGCAAAAGCTTTATCGGCCGCCTCGAAAGGCAGCAAAATGGAATTATGCCGCGCAGGGTAATCACGCACAGGCGCGAGAATTTCCAGCGCCGCCCAGTCACCGGACGGCCGCATGTCATGACCGTCAAGCATGGATTCAAGCGCCGCGCCCGCTGCGATGATTTCCGCGCGCGTCTTTCCGATAATCGCCGTACGCATCACGGATACGACGGTTTTGGTGAGGGCGCAGGCTTTGACATCGAAACCAAAACCCGTCACACGGCCGTCCGCATCAACATTCAAATCAACGGTGATGTCACTGCCGCAAATAGGGCTGACGGCGCGTGCGCTCAGCTGCGAGTTTTCCAGCCGTAGCGGATTTTCCGCCCCCGCGGCCAAATCGAGCAAGCGGCGGTTGTAAACAGCCACCAGCGCGTCGTCATCCAACATTTCGTCGGGGGGCATCGCGTCGGGAGTTGGCGTTTCGCCCGTCAAAGCGATTACTCAGGCCGCCGTTTTATACGGCTTGGCGCCGTCTTGCGGCTGCTTGGTGAACAGGCGGTCGCAATAGCCGCAAACCACGTCGTCCTGACCGTGAAAAGTGTAATAGACCTTCGGGTGGCCCAGCGCGCCGCCGCCACCGTTGCAGGCGACCTGTTCCATGTTTTCGGGAACCAGAAGAATTTCGGGGTGTTGTGTGCTCATTGACGCCTCCATGTCGTGCCCTGCGGGCCATCTTCGATAATAATGCCTGCCGCCGCCAGCGCATCGCGGATACGGTCGGACTCGGCAAAGTTTTTTTGCGCGCGCGCATCGCGCCGCGCGGCAATCATTTTATCAATTGCTTCGGCATCAAGGCCCTCTTGCGCAGGTGCGCCCTGAAACCACGCCTGCGGGTCTTGCTGCAAAAGGCCGAGCAGTTTGCCCGCGGCTTTCAATTCAGCCTTGGCCTTTGTCTTGTCGGACGAAAAGCCCTTGGCAATCTGCGCCAGCTCGGCAAGCGCCTTTGGCGTGTTGAGGTCGTCTTCAAGCGCTGCCAGAAAGGCAGGCGGCATTGCAACGTCCATATCCGGCACATCGGCATGGTCGCGCAGAAAACCGTAATAACGGTCGAGCGTTTTTTTCGCCTGTTCCACCCCCGCCGCCGTAAAGTCGAACGGCTGACGGTAATGGGCGGAAAGCAGCACAAGACGCAGCGCTTCCGGCGGGTATTCTTTGATGAGGTCGTGCACCAGCAGGAAATTGCCGAGGGATTTGGACATTTTCTGCCCCTCGACCATCAAATGCCCGTTGTGCATCCAGTAATTCGCGTATTTCTGCCCGCCGTGCGCGCAGGTGCTTTGGGCAATTTCATTTTCATGGTGGGGGAAAATCAAATCTTCACCGCCTGCATGAATGTCGAAATGCGCGCCGTTGATACTGGCGTTCATGGCAGAGCATTCAAGATGCCAGCCCGGACGGCCGCGACCCCACGGGCTATCCCAGCCGGGCTGCGCGTCATCGGACGGTTTCCACAGCACAAAGTCCGCAGGGTCTTTTTTATAGGGCGCAACCTCGACACGCGCGCCGGCAATCAAATCATCACGGCTGCGGCGTGACAGCCCGCCATATTCCGGCCATGACGGCACATGGAACAGCACATGGCCTTCGGCTGCATAGGCATGACCGCCATCGATAAGTTTTTGTATCATATCCAGCATCTGCGGGATGTAATCTGTGGCGCGCGGCTGATGGTCGGGGATACCGACGCCAAGCGCGCCCATGTCTTCGTTATAAATCTTCGCATATTTTTCGGTGATGGCCGCAATCGGCTCCCCCGTTTCCTGCGAAGACTGGATGATTTTATCGTCGATATCGGTGATGTTGCGGCTATAGGTGACGTGCTTGTCACCATAGACCTGACGCAACAACCGCGCGAGCAGGTCAAACACCACCGCAGGCCGCGCATTGCCGATATGCGCATAGTTATAAACCGTCGGGCCGCAGGCATAGACGCGCACGTTTTTTTCGTCAATCGGACGAAATTCTTCTTTTTGCCGCGTCATCGTGTTGTGGATGTAAATCGTCATGGCTGCTTACAGTCTGGCCTAGAGCTTGAATGTCACGAAAAAACCGCCGCTGTCATCGCGCATCACAGGCGCCGCCTGCAGCACATAGCCGTTGTATTTTTCGAATTTGAAATAGCGCGCCACAGGCTGGAACAACGTCTCGCCGCCGCCAGGACGCGCGGGGTCGAACTGCACATACAGCGTTTTTGCGGAGGAGCGTTTGCAATATTTGACAACGTGGTCGAGCTTTTCCAGCGCGTCCGGCTTTTCCATACCGCGCAGGTCAACCTTGACCTCCGCCTCTTCTACGGGCGGATGATTGCTGCCGATGTTTTGCAAAAACTCCATTAGGATTACCTTTGTTTGCCGTGCTACAAGATAGCAGGTTTTTTGGCAAAAATGAGTCCCTTTATGACACAAAATTTTGACCTTGTTCTGTCCGGCGGCACGGTTTGCCTGCCTGCGGGGGAAACCAAAACAGATATCGGTGTTGTAGGCGGGCGCATTGCCGCCATCGGCACGCTGGGCGCCGCCAAATCTGCACAGACCATCGATTGTACCGGGCTGCACATCATGCCCGGCGTTATCGACAGCCATGTACACTTCCGCGAACCGGGCCTGACGCACAAAGAAGACATTTCAACGGGCACGCTGGCGGCGATTGCAGGCGGCGTCACCACCATCTTTGAAATGCCGAACACCGAGCCCCTGACAATTACGGCGGAAACGCACAGGGATAAAATGCAGCGCGCGCAAGGCCGCGCCTGGTGCGATTACGCCTTTTACATGGGCGGCTGCGATGGGAATGCGCATTATCTGCACGAGTTGGAACGGCTTGCCGGCTGCAGCGGCGTGAAGGTTTTTATGGGCTCGTCCACCGGTGCGCTTTTGGCGGCGGAAGACGAAACGATTTTGAAAATCATGCAATCCGGCAGCCGCCGCCTGTGCTTGCATGCGGAGGACGAAGCGCGGCTGGTGGCGCGCAAGTCTATCGCCACAGACAGCCAGGATGTTAAAACCCACCCCGAATGGCGCGATGCCGAATGTGCGCTGCTGGCCGTCAAGCGCGCCGTTGCCCTTGGCCGTAAAAGCGGCCGCAGATTGCATTTTCTGCATGTTACCAGCGCCGATGAAATGGCCTTTCTGGCCGCGCATAAAGACATTGCTACAGTTGAAACCACGCCGCAGCACCTGACGCTTTTCGCACCGGATTGTTACGAGCGTATCGGCACGCGCGCACAAATGAACCCGCCCATCCGCACGCGCGAACATCGTGATGCGCTGTGGGCTGCGATTAACAGCGGCGTTGTAGATACGCTCGGCTCCGACCACGCGCCGCATACGCTGGATGAAAAAGCCAAAACATATCCGGCCTCGCCAAGCGGCATGCCGGGCGTGCAAACCATGCTGCCCGTGATGCTGAACCATGTGCACGAAGGCCGCCTGAGCCTGATGCGCCTTGTCGATTTGCTGGCGCATGGGCCGCAGCGCGTTTACGGCATTTGCGGCAAAGGCCGCATTGCCGCCGGATACGACGCCGACTTCGCTGTGGTGGATTTGAAAGCCGCGCGTAAAATCACCAACCGCTGGATTAAAAGCAAATGCGGCTGGACGCCCTACGATGGTATGCAGGTCACAGGCTGGTGCGTGGGCACGGTTTTGCGCGGGCAGGTCGCGATGTGGGATGATGAAATCACGCTGAAGCGCCCCCTCGGCACCCCCGCACGGTTTGAGGAAACCTTGATAGAATCAACCATCACCGGCGCCGAGAATGTCACCCCGCCCGCGCATACCTGCTGCGGATAAAATAAAGAAAATCAATAAAAAACGCGCGTTTATGTTAAAAACAGTAAACAATCCCGCCCTATTCCATGCGGGACTACATGATTTATTAAGCGAATGTATCTACAATCTTAAGGAACTGCCGCTGTCCAAATTCCGGACGGTCAGAGACGGCAGACAGCTGCAAATGAACTGCAAGATACAGACGGGCACAGGGGTTCGTGATTGACAGAGCGGGATAACACACCAAAACCGGTCGGCAAAACCGGCACGTCCCTTTCGGGCTCGTTCCGGCAGCAATTCCGCGCCGCGTCGCTCTGGGACCATCTGGCCAGCCCTGTGCGCGTCTGGCGCAGCAAAATCAGCTGGCGCATCACCATCACCGTGTTCCTGACCATCCTGACCGTGCAGGCTGTTGTCATGTTTGTGACGGCCAGCGATTTCAAACGCCAGAAACTCTACGAAATGCGGGAGCTGGCGCGGGTTTTCATTATCTCTTCGCTCAGCGATACCAGCGACCCCCTCAGCGCCCCGCTGACGCAGGAAGCCGCCGACAGGCTTTTCAGCGAAACCATGATTAGCGGCATCGCGGTTTACGGGCTGGATAACAACCTGATACAAATTTTCGGCGATACCGTCATGCTGCGCCCTGCGGCAGACGCCGAAACGCCGCTGCAACAGCTGAGCGCGAGTAGCCGCTTTTACGAGGTTTCCCTGCGCGCGCAGGAGCTCCGCCGCCCTTATAATATTGTGGTGAAACTTTATACCGCCGGCATCACGCCGATGCTGAACCAGCATATCCGGCAATCCGTACTTATCATGCTTTTGCTATCGGGGCTGGTGACCAGCGTTTTGATGCTGGTGCTCGGCCAGTGGCTTTTGGAGCCGGTGATGGTTTTGCGCAACAACCTGCTGAGCGCCGCGCAAAACCCTGAAAAACCTGATGTACGCCGCGCCCGCCGCGAAACCCGTGATGAAATCGGCATCGCGCTGCGCATCGCCAACGACCTTATCCGCCAGAACGCACATAACCTGCGCAAATTGCGCTCGCAGGCCGAAGACCGCATTCACAAGCTGGCCTATTACGATAACCTGACCGGCCTGCCCAACCGGACTTTCTTCCTTGAAAAACTGGACGACAACATTCGCCACCGCGTGGCGGAAGAAGAGCGCCGCCTCGCCGTATTCGCCATCGACCTTGACCATTTCAAGGACATCAACGACACGATGGGTCATGAATTCGGCGACAAGCTTCTGGAAGCCATCGGCAAGCGTCTCGTGAAGGCGCTGCCCCCCGGCTCGCTCATTTCCCGCGCCAGCGCCGACGAATTTACGGCCATGGTTGTTTTGAAAGAAGACAACCCCGACACCGCCACGCTGGTTGACCGCATTTTCAACGCCATGGCAGAGCCCGTCAGCATCCTGCACGAGCGTTTTCAGGTACGCGTATCCATCGGTGTCGCGCACTGCCCGGACGACGGTATGGAAGCGCGCCAGATTCTCAAAAACGCCGACATCGCCCTTAACCGCGCCAAAGAAGAAGGCCGCGACACGGTGCGTTATTATTCCGAAGATTTCGACCTTGCCGTACAGCAGCGTTTCCAGATGCTGCGCGATTTGCGCACCGCACTCGACGAGAACCAGCTGCGTCTTTATTTCCACCCGCAGTTCGATTTGCGCACCGGCCAGATGATTGGTGCGGAGGCTCTGCTGCGCTGGTGGTGCCCCGACAACAGCAAAGAAGGCGGACGTTTCATTTCACCCGCGGATTTCATTCCGGTTGCCGAACAATCCGGCCTTATCGTGCCGATTGGCGAGTGGGTCATGAAAACCGCCTGCAAAATCAACAAACAGTGGCAGGATAAAGGCCTGCCGCCGTTCCGCATCGCCGTCAACATTTCGGGCGTGCAGTTCCACCGCGCGGACATCGTCGCGCTGACCGCCACCGCACTGAAAGAAAGCGGCCTTGACCCCAAATGGCTGGAGCTGGAAGTGACCGAAAGCGTGTTCATGGAAAACATGCACGTTGCCATCGATATTTTGAACCAGCTGCACCAGCTGGGCGTCGAGCTGGCCGTCGATGACTTCGGTACGGGCTATTCTTCGCTGAGCTATCTGCGCCAATTCCCCATCGACCGTTTGAAAATCGACCAGTCGTTCATCAGAAACGCGCTGGTCAACAACGACGACCGCATGATTGCCAAGACCATCATTGCCCTTGGCCACAGCCTGAACCTGAAAGTCATCGCCGAAGGCGTGGA
>DDBY01000170.1:0-20341 GCA_002334985.1 Micavibrio sp. UBA2020 | reverse complement strand
GGTTTCAAATACACCAAGCCCCTGCCGCAAGACCAGCTGCGCGAATATGTCATCAACCACACCAAGGCGATGGCCAAGACAAACCCGCCGCGCGCCATCGAGGATAAAGGCAGCGCCTAAGGCGCTACGCACGGCGATATTTCCGCTTAACGGCTATTCTTTTTCGCATCTCTGCATTATGCTTGGCGCATGACAGCTCTTGTATCACATCCCTTGTCCGCCCCCCTTTCCGGCACGCTGCGTGTCCCGGGTGACAAATCCATTTCGCACCGCGCGCTGATGTTTGGCGCGCTGGCGGCGGGCGTCACCGAAATCACCGGCATTTTGGAAGGCGAAGACGTCATACATACCGCCGAAGCGCTTGAAGCGATGGGTGCGCAAATCGCCCGCCCCGCCGAAGCCGGCGGCGTGTGGCATGTCACAGGCGTTGGTCTTGGCGGCCTCAAAACGCCGGCAAAGGACATCTACCTTGGCAACAGCGGCACATCGACACGGCTTTTGATGGGGCTGGTCGGGGGCTATCCTGTGCGCGCCACCTTTACGGGCGATGCATCCCTCAGCAAACGCCCGATGGCGCGCGTGAGCAAGCCGCTTGAGCAGATGGGCGTTAAAATCACCGCAACCGATGGCGGCAAATTACCGCTGACGGTCGAGGGCGCGGAGACCTTGCGCGAAATTTCCTATACCCTGCCCGTTGCCTCGGCGCAGGTAAAATCGGCGGTTATTCTGGCCGCCCTTGCCTGCGAAGGCGAAAGCACGGTGACCGAGCCCGAGCCCACGCGCGACCATAGCGAGCGTATGCTGCGCTTTTTCGGCGCAAACATCAAAAGCGAGAAAAAGCCCGATGGCAGCAATGTCGTCACCGTCAAAGGCAAGCCCGTTTTGACAGGCAAGCCCGTGATGGTACCGGCTGACCCCAGCTCCGCCGCTTTTGCCGCCGTGGCGGCGCTGATTGTGCCGGGGTCGGATGTTTTGCTGCCGCAAGTATCCATCAACCCGCTGCGCACAGGGCTTTACGCCACACTGCGCGATATGGGCGCGGATATCACGTTTGAAAACGAACGCGAGCTTTCGGGCGAGCCTGTCGCCGATATCCGCGTGCGGCACAGCCGCCTGAAAGGCATCAAGGTGCCCGAAGCGCGCGTGCCGTCGATGATTGACGAATTTCCCATTCTTGGCGTCGCCGCCAGCTTTGCCGAGGGCACGACCTATATGTCCGGCCTTGAAGAGTTGCGCGTGAAAGAAAGCGACCGTCTGGCCGCCATTCACCGCGGGCTTACCGCCGCAGGCGTCACGGCGCGCATGGGCGAAAGCACATTGGAAGTAGACGGCCTGCACGGCGCAAAACCGCAAGGCGGCTGCACCATCGAAACGCATCTCGACCACCGCATCGCCATGAGCTTTCTGGTGCTGGGCATGGCCAGCCTAGCCCCCATTGAAATCGACGATGCCGATACCATCAATACAAGCTTTCCGGCATTCGCCACGCTGATGAACGCGCTGGGCGCCGATATACGCAGCATAGGGGAAACCGCATGAGCAGCTGGCCGGCAGACGGTATTATCGTTTTCGGCCTGCTGGTGACGGCGCTTGGCTGCATTATCGCGCATCCGCTTTTCAACTACGGTGTAAATGCACAGGAAACGCCGCAGGCCGACGGATATTTCCACATGCGCCCGCTGCGCGCGGCGAAGGCTTTGTGCTTCGGCCTTTTTCTTGTCGGTGTTTGCGCAATTTATGCAGCCCTGCAAAGCGGCGCGTGTTTCAATATGTCTGCGGCAGAAAATGCGCAGAACCGCGCTATCGGTTTTCTTGTTTCCGGCATTTTGATGCTGGGGGCGCTTTATTGCTGCTATTCGCTGCTGCTGCGGCGTTTTTCATTCAACCGCGAATATATCAAGGCCGCATCGCCTTTCGGCGGCGAGAAAACATTGCGCTTCGCTGACATCACGCAGGCGTTTGTCAAAAGCGACCAGCTGCAACTGACAGACGCAAACGGCACGACCCTTGCCGTACCCGGCCAGCGCAGCGGCATGGCGCAGTTTTCCGCCGTGCTGGACAGCCACCTGCTACGCTTTGCACAGCCCGCAGCGGCGGAGCCTATTCCGGAGACGGAGATGCTGGTCGGCAAACCTATCCGCCTGCGGTTCTTTACGCTGGGCGAAGATTGCATGCCCGTTCTGGCGCGCGACGTTGGCGGCACGGTCGGCAGCATTCAGGGCAACAGCATGGTTGTACGCACGGCATCGGGCAAAGACATCACCTGCCCGATTATCGTGCAGGGCATCGGCCCCGACGTGACGCTGCCGCCCCCCACGATGGGCATCGTTGCAAATTATTTCATCGCCCGCGCTGCGGACGCACCTGCCGAATAGCGCCCCAGCCGCGGTTAAGCGAATCGCCCGCCGCGGCTGCTGCGCTGCACGGATGCAGAAATGCAGCCAACCCCTTGAAAAGAAATTCCATAAAACGACATTGAATCTCATGGTCTTTTTGTGGTATGACAGCCGTGCCGGTTGCCGGTTTATTAACGATATGTTAATCTTTCTTTTTAAGAGGATTAACATTTTCAGGCATTTAGTGCCCAAGGGGATTTTCATGCAGGCCAACTTCAGAAAGACCGATTTTATCCCGCAGCCCAAAGCCGCCGGCGATGCCAACAAAAAAACCGTGATTGCCGTAGATGGCCCCGCCGCATCGGGCAAAGGCACACTCGCGCGCAAGCTGGCAGAGCGCCTTGGCTATGCCTACCTTGATACGGGCGCGCTTTACCGCGCCGTCGGTCTTGCGACGCTGGAAAGCGGCGGCAACCCGGACAGCTGGCAGGACGTGCAAACCGCCGTCGCCATCATCACCCGCAATCTGACGCCGGAGCTTTTGGCCAGCCCCGCGCTGCGCACGCCGGAAGTGGCCGAAGCCGCCTCCAAAGTCGCTGCCATCCCTGAAGTGCGTCAGGCCTTGCTCGATTACCAGCGCGCCTTTGCCGCAAACCCGCCCGGCAACGTCGGCGGCGCCGTTTTGGATGGCCGCGACATCGGCACCGTTATCTGCCCGAATGCAGACGTGAAATTCTTTGTGACCGCTTCGGTGGAAGAGCGCGCGCGCCGCCGCTTTGAAGAGCTGAAATCGACCAGCCCCGACAAAGGCGCCATCCTCAGCCAGTCGCAAGTGCTGGCCGACCTCAAACGCCGCGACGAGCGTGACCAGAGCCGCGCAACCGCACCGACCAAATCCGCAGCCGATGCTTACGTCCTCGACACCACAGCGCTGAATGCGCAGCAGGCACTTGACCAGGCCATCAGCGTTATCCGCGCGAAGTTCCTGTCGGAAACCAACGATAACGCCGCCGCACTGCGCAAACCGCCGCAGCCCTGACGGCCACTTGTTTTAATAAAAAAGGCTTCCCGCGCGGGAAGCCTTTTTCTTTTATGGGGCATCTGTCTATGCGTAAGCGTTCATCAATGTTTCATCACCGCTGTAAAGGCTGGCCATGAAGCTGCTGTCTTTTTCACTCGCGCGTCTTTCTGCCATTTTCTCGTCCAACAGCTCTTTGAGCTTTTCGAAATCGATGCTGCCATCCTCGTTCTGGATGCTTTCGGCGGCTTCGTCTCCAAAATCCGCAGCAACTTTTTCAAGCAAGCTTGCGGTATCCACACCGCCTTCTTCATCACCGAACATGCCCGTTTCGGGTGGCGGCGGCGGAGCAGCCGGTTTTTCAATACCGTTCGCCGCCAAAAACGCATCCAGCTTTTCGACGTTTATAGTGCCGTCTTCGTTTTTAATGCTTTCAAGGGCTTCCTCGCCGAATTCGGCGGTGAATTTCTCCTCGAACTTTTGCTGCATTTTAGCTATATCCATACCGCCTTGCGGCGGCATCGGGGCTGTTTGTGAAGTAACTGAAGAAATCATGGCATCCTCCATATAGGTTTGACGTATGGTTTCCTGCGCACACGCCCGTCCGGCCGTCGGTGGCTCCCGCAAAAAGAGCCGTTTCGGAAAAGGGGGTTTCCCGTCCGCCACCATTCGGTTGTTCCTGCTATTTCTACGCAAGGAAGAGCAAAAATCTCCGGTAAATTGGCGTCCTTAAAAAAAATTTAGAAAAAAGCGAAGAGTTTTGCGCGCGCCTGCGTATCAACGGGTACGGGAAATTATATTCATGTCTGATAATGCGATAGCCCTGCCCTGCCGCTGCGCGCCCTGCCGGGCGGTCGCAAAGGATGCGGCATGAGCGGCGCGGAGGACAAACGCAGTGACGCCGCACTGATGGCGGGCATCGCAGCGGGGGAGCAAAGCGCCTATGCCGCGCTGGTATCGCGTCACAGCATGCGGTTTTTCCGGTTAGCCTACCGTCTGACGGGACGGCACGAAGATGCGGAGGACGTGGTGCAGGATGCTTTTGTCCAATTATGGCGGGCGCCCCACATGTGGGACCCCACACACGGCAGTTTATTTACAACCTGGTTTTATCAGGTCATCAGCAACCGCGCCCTGAGTTTACGGCGGCAGGCGGCGCGCCATCCGCAAGAGGCGCTCGGTGATATCGTCGATAGCCAATGCGGCGCAGAAGAAACCCTGAATGCCAAGCATCGCCGCCTTTGGCTGGAAAGCCGTATCCGCGCCCTGCCAGAGCGGCAAAAACTGGCGCTTGTTTTGTGCTTTTACGAAGAGCTCAGCAATCAGGATGCCGCAGAAGTGATGGGCATCGGTATCAAGGCGCTCCAGTCGCTTTTGATGCGCGCGAAAGCCACGCTGCGTGAGGATATAAACAGTTTTGACGAATTGAAAGCAGGGGGGCAGGGATGAGAAAACAGATGCTCGAAGACCTTTTGATGTTACACGGAACAAATCCGCAAAACTGGCCGGCGGATATGCGCGCGTCCATGAAGACCTGCCTGAAATCATCCCCGCGTTTTGCAGCGGATTATGCGGCGCTTGCGCGGCTCGAAGAGGAGCTGAAAAGCTGCCTGCGCGCACCCGCCGTCCCCGCACTGGCCGCGCGTATTATTGCGGCAACGCCGCCGCTGCAACACACCTATCTTCCGCCGCAAGAACTAGGCGGACAGGAGCGCGGATTGCTGGCGGCCTGTCTTGCGGGCGCGCTCGTGATAGGCGCCGTCATCGGCTATTTTATAGGTGGCGGTACCGTGGACGACAGCCTGTCGCGCCTTGCAACAGCCGCGCTTTACGGGGGGAGAGCCTTGATATGATTTTATCGCGACAGGGAAAAGTACTGGTAGGGTCGCTGTTTTTGAACGTTTTTCTGTGCGGTATTCTGGCTGGATTTTTCATGCGCGGAGGATTTCCGCCACCGCACGGCATGGACGAGCGCGGCCCCATGCAGGATATCGCCCGCGTGCTGCCAGCAGACAAAGCGGCTGCGCTTGAGGGTATCATGCGCAAGCATTTCGAAGAGCGGCGCGAGGGCGATGCCGATATCCGAGACATCCGGCGCGAGATGGACGATATTCTGGCCGCCGATAATTTCGACATCCGCGCATTCAAGGTGAAGGCGGAGGAAATGCACACGGCGCAGGAAAAGCTTTTTGCCGCCATGAATGATGACCTTGCACAGTTCTTCTCCGGCCTTAGCAAGGAAGAGCGCCGCAAGCTGGCCGAACATTTCCGCAAAAACGCACCACCCATGGGCGGCCCGCTGCCGCCCAAACCGCCAGGGCGGGATATGCATGGAGACGACAAACTCGGCTTTGAGCCGGGTAGCGGAAAGTAGCCACCACATACAGTTTTATTTATTATGTTAATAATAAAGCTTTTTATGGCCACAAAATCCTGTGAATGCCGACCGACGCCTCATACGCCCCTACAAATAGATGCCTATGCCTGTTTTTTCGAGAGTTTTCATTGACTCCCGTCCCTTGAATCCCCTAAATGGCGCGAGCAATCCGCAAGGCTCGGGTGCCGCATGGCGGCCTGTGGGTTGTATTTCATATGAAAAGTGAGAACTAAACACATGGCAAAAGTAGCCACTAAAATTATCGAAGGTGTCAGCGCTGCGGACATCACCGGCGAGAAAATGAGCTTTGCGGCTCTGCTCGACGAAACCCTGAAGGATGTCAAATCCTTCGAGGGCAGCGTTGTTGAAGGGACGGTCATCGGCATTGATGACGAATTCGTCACCCTCGACGTTGGCCTGAAATCCGAAGGCCGTATCCCGCTGCGCGAATTCGGCGCTGCTGGCGTGCGCGCTGAAATCAAAAAAGGCGACAAGGTCGAAGTATTCGTCGAGCGTCTTGAGAACAAAGAAGGCGAAGCGGTTCTGAGCCGCGAAAAAGCCCGCCGCGAAGAAAGCTGGGTTCTGCTGGAAAAGCAGCACAAAGCGAACGAGCGCGTCACCGGCATAATCTTCGGCCGCGTCAAAGGCGGCTTCACGGTGGACCTCAACGGCGCCGTTGCGTTCCTGCCAGGCTCGCAGGTCGATATCCGCCCCGTGCGCGATATCTCCCCGCTGTTCGGCACGCCGCAGCCTTTCCTTATCCTGAAAATGGACCGCCAGCGCGGTAACATCGTTGTTTCCCGCCGTGCGGTTCTCGAAGAGTCCCGCGCAGAGGCACGCAGCGAGCTGGTTTCCAACCTGAAAGAAGGTCAGGAACTGCAAGGCGTGGTCAAGAACATCACCGATTACGGTGCGTTCATCGACCTCGGCGGTGTTGACGGTCTTCTGCACGTCACCGACATTTCCTGGAAACGCATCAACCACCCGTCGGAAGTTTTGTCTGTCGGCCAAACGGTCAACGTCAAAATCATCCGCTTCAACGAAGAATCCCAGCGTATCAGCCTCGGCATGAAACAGCTGGAAGGCGATCCTTGGGGTGATGTTGCCGGCAAGTTCAAAGTGGGCGAGCGCTACAAAGGCCGCGTCACGAACATTGCCGACTACGGTGCATTCGTTGAACTGGGCGATGGCATCGAAGGCCTCGTGCACGTCTCCGAAATGTCCTGGACCAAGAAAAACGTCCATCCGGGCAAAATCGTATCCACGTCGCAGGAAGTCGAAGTTCAGGTTCTGGACGTTGACCTCACCAAGCGCCGCATCAGCCTCGGCCTGAAACAGTGCACGGAAAACCCGTGGCTGAAATTCGCAGCCGACCGCAAAGCGGGCGACGTTCTGGAAGGCGAAATCCGCAACATCACCGAATTCGGTCTGTTTGTCGGTATCGGCGACCAGATCGACGGCATGGTGCACCTGTCCGACCTGTCCTGGAGCGAAGCTGGCGAAGAAGCCATCAAGACCTTCAAGAAGGGCGACAGCGTCAAGGTCAAAATCCTTGAAATCGACGCAGAGAAAGAGCGCGTTTCCCTCGGCATCAAGCAACTGGACAGCGATCCGTTTGCAGATGCACTGGGCGGCGTTGCGAAAGGCACCACCGTCACTTGCACGGTTACCGTGATTACCGACAAAGGTATCGAGGTTTCCGTGAACGAGAAGCTTTCGGGCTTCATCAAGAAAGGTGACCTGAGCCGCGAACGCTCTGAACAGCGCCCCGACCGTTTCGCCGTTGGCGAAAAAGTCGATGCGAAGGTTCTGAAGGTTGACCGCTCCGGCCGCAAGCTGGAACTGTCGATCAAGCAGCGCGAAATCGACGAGGACAAACAGGCGATGGCCGAATACGGCTCGTCTGACTCGGGCGCTTCGCTCGGCGACATCCTCGGCGCTGCTCTGCAGAAGAAAGGCAAGAAAGACGCTGAATAATCTTCAGCCCTTTCAGACGAACAAAACCCCCGAAGGCAACTTCGGGGGTTTTTGTTTTTGAACGACGAAACAATAACCATATTCATATTGACATGGCGCGATGTAGTGCCATAATCCGCCCATTCCGAATTTCCGTGCGTCAAAGCTGCAAGATTGACAGCGCACCACCTTCCCTTGAAACGCCCACGGGCGACAGGAGCCTGTACCATGAAAAAAGAAACCCAGACCATGAGCCGCGCCGAAGCGATTGCTGCGCTGGATATGCACTACGCGCCGAGCCTTGAGCGACTGCACGCGCAAGACCTGCTCGCGCCGCGTCCGCAAACGCTGGAGGGGCAACTGCTGCGCCTTGCGCGCTTTGACGCCTCGAGCGTTATCGGCATCACCGAAGAGCTGGGCGCCGCGCGCGAAAGCTATCAGTTTTCGAATATCGATACCGCGCAGGAACAACTAGCCGCGGACCGCCGCGCCCATTACGCGCAGCATCGCAGCACCATCACCACGCTTTTGATGGATGAAAAAACACAGGAAGCACTGGCGCAGGAAAAAACACTTGGCGAAGATACGCCAAAGCCCGTCACCGCCGCCGCCGCCAAGGCAGCCGCGACTGTACAATCCATCGACGCCGCATTGGCGGAAACCTTTACGTTCAACCTGCGCCCCCTCAAAGACACGCTGACCCTGCCCGCGCAGATTTTGAACGTCGGGCAAAGCGTATATGTACTGCGCAACACCGACACCCTGCCGACAATGAGCGAGGAGCGTGTCGCCGCACGCGAAGTCACGCCGGCGTTTTTCGGCGGCCTGTCCGCGCAGTTCAACTATACCCTGACGCAAAACGGCAAAGCGCCCACATCCGCGCAAAAAGACAAAGACGCAGAACATGTGATTGCCGCCACGCGCGATGACGCCCCGCAGGGGCTCAGCGCCGCGGGTAAAAACATTCTGGTGTTCAACAGCAAGGCCGCCGCGCGCGAGGCCCTGCGCGATATCGTCAGCGAAAAACTGGACGCCGCCGATGCACAGCGCGCCGCCCTCAGCCAAACCCTGAAAGCCCAAGGCCTGACGCGCCGCAAGCTGCAGCGGTAAGAACCACTCGTTTAAACACCCCCCCCCGAGCCTGTCCTTGGGGGGGGTTGTTTTTTCCGGCTTCTTATTTCCACGCCATCAATGTTTTGCCGTGTTCGTTCAGCCAGTGGCGGGAGGCTTTGGCGTTGGTGGTCAGGCTGGCGCAAAGACGCCAGAAGGCAGGGCCGTGGTTCATGTGCACGCGGTGGGCGACTTCGTGGGCGACCAGATAATCCATGACATCGGCGGGGGCGAGGATAAGCCGCCATGAATACATCAGCCTGCCATCCGCGCCGCAACTTCCCCAGCGCGATTTGGGGTCGAGCACGCGTACGCTTGAAGGCTTCAGCCCCAAGGAGGCGGATTTTTCGTGCGACAGCGCACTCAGCTGCCGCAGCGCTTCAGCCTTGAGGAAATCGCGCACACGGCGATGAATATGCGCGGCGTCGCCATGCACAACCAGCGCATCGCCCGCAAGCCGTGCAAGGCCGCGCCCCGTTTCGTGCCGGATAATATATGTTTTGCCGCCGACCGAAACCGCATCACCCGCCGCAAAGGTGCGTGCGGGCGTCAGCTTGGCACGGTGTTTTTCTATCCAGTCTTTGTTATCGCGCACAAATCTTTCGGCAGATTTGAGGGACGTACGCTTTGGCCATGTCAAAACAACATCGCCCAGTTTTGCATCCACGCGCAGCGACAAGCGCCGCGCGCGGCCATTTGGCACCACCCGCACGCCGTCGATGTCGGCGGGCGGTGTCGGCGCGGCGGCTTTACGCATTTTGATGATGGTTTTCAGCATCGCGGCCTGCCAGCATGCGGTTGAGCGCGTCGATATAGGCGCGCACCGACGCCACAATCACATCGGGGTCGATGCCGATGCCGTTATAGCTATGCCCGCCGCCCGAGAGGCGCACGTTTACCTCGCCCTTCGCGTCGGAGCCCTGCGTGAGCGCCTTCAGTTCGTAATGCGTTAAAATTACGTCGTCATGCGGCACCAGAATGCGCATTGCCTTGAAGCAGGCATCGACGGGGCCCTTGCCCATCGCGCGCGCTTTTTGCCGCTGGCCGTCCATGTCGATTTCAAGCTCTGCCTCTTGCGGGCCGAAGGAGCCGGATTTGACCCCAAGCCCGACAAACGTTACGCGTTCGCGCGGAAGGCCTTCGGTTGCAGTGACAATCACGCGCAAATCTTCGTCGCTGACCTTGCGGCGGCGTTCGGCAAAGTCCTGAAACCGCGCATAGGCGGCATCAAGCGCGATATCGTCCAGTTCAAACCCGAGCGTACGCAGTTTGGCGCGGAAAAAACTGCGGCCGGAATATTTGCCCAGCACCAGTTCGGATTTATCGCGACCAACAGATTCCGGCGTCATGACGTCATAGGCGCGGCCATCGAGGTGAATGCCGGATTCCTGCGAAAACACATTGAGACCGATGACGGGCTTGCTGGGCTGCGGCGTGAAGCCCGTGAGTTCCCCCAGCAGCTTCGCCGCCGGGGCGAGGTATTCGGAGACAACGCCGGTTTCATACGCCAGTCTGTCTTGACGCGTGCGGATGGCCATGACGACTTCTTCCAGCGCCGCATGGCCGGCGCGCGCGCCGATGCCGCCCAGCGTCACCGTCACTTGCCGTGCGCCCGCATCCAGCGCCGCAAGGCTGTTGGCAAGCGCAAGGCCAAGGTCGTTCGGGCAGTCAACAGACAATACGGCGCGGTCGATATCCGGCACACGGTTTTTAACCATCTGTACGATTTGCGCCATTTCAGCGGGCACGCCGTAGCCCACGCTGTCGGCAATGTTGATGGTGGACGCGCCCGCGCGAATGGCGGTTTCTATGGCGCGGCACAGAAATTCAGGCTCCGCCCGCGTGGCGTCTTCGGCTGTCCATTGCACGTCTTCGGCATGGGCGCGCGCAGCCGTGATACCGTTTCGGATAACGGCCAGCGTTTCGGCGGCATCCATATTAAGACGGTGTTTCATGTGCTGCGGCGATACCGCCGTAAACACGTTCAGGCGCACGCGCGGCGCGCGGCGGGATATTTGCGCGGCGGCCATGATGTCCTCGGGGCGCGTACGGCAGATAATGGAGATTTTCGCACCACGCAACACCTGCGCGACGCGGCGGATGCTTTCAATGTCGCTGTCATCGTCCGGCATGCCCGCTTCGATAATATCGACGCCCATGCGGTCGAGCGCTTCGGCCATGCGCGGCTTGTCTTCGGCGCGCATGCTGTGGCCGGGGGCGTGGTCGCCCGCGAAAAGGGTTGAATCGTATATCCAGATGCGTTCTGACATAAACGCCTAATCCAGCTTGCGCGCGGCGTCGGGCAGCATCACCGGAATGCCGTTTTCGATAGGAAAAGCGAGACCCGCCTGACGGCTGACAAGTTCCTGCCGCGCTTCGTCATATTCCAGCGGTGCCTTGGTCAGCGGGCAGACAAGAATTTCGAGAAGTTTGGGGTCGGCTTTTTTGATGTCGCTGGGCATGGGCAGCTTTCGGTTAAAATCAGGGGCCGGATAAAATTAATGGCAAGTGTCTTTGTTGCAGCCGCTGCCGCAGCTTTCGCGCACGGCGGATTCCAAAAGCCCGTGCAAGATGCGCGCGCGGTCGGACAGTTTAGGCGCCTCCAGAAGCGCCTGTTTTTCTTCGGCGTCAAACGGGCAGACAACACTGAGCGTCGCGACAAGTTTTTCGCAGCCAATCTGGCGTATCTGTTCCCACTGGTCGCAGGACATGCCCATTTTTTTGAAATAGGCATGCAGCGTATTCACCATGGTTTCGCGGCAAATATCGGTGACAGTATCGGGGTCGAGGTCGCCCTTGAACGCCGACCATTCGGGCTTCACCTGCAAATAACCGCCCGCAGCCTGCACGGGCGCGGATGACAGATGAAAACGCGCGACGCCTTTGAGGGTAATCAGGTAACGCCCGTCGTCGGTTTCGCTAAAAGACACAATGCGCCCCGCGCAGCCGGTTTTGCAAAGCCTGCCCGTTTCGTCCTGCGGCTGTATCATGCCGATAAGACGGTCGGTGGAAAGCGCGGCGCGGGTCATGGCCAGATAACGCGGTTCGAATATATTCAGCGGCAGCTGCGCACGCGGCAGCAAAATCACACGCGGCAGCGGAAACAGCGGCATTTCCGCAGGAAGCGCGTCGAAAGATATGTCGAACGGGTCAGCCATGCCCTGTTCCTTCAAGAAAACAAAACGGCGGACAACTTGCGCCGCCCTTGCGCCGTCAGCGGATGCGCGTTACCGAGCGCATCAAAAACATCCAAAAGCAGCTTGCGGGCTTTTTGTTCCTGCCATTCGCGGTCGCGGCGCGTCAGGTCAACCAGTGTGTCAATCGCGGATTCAATATCGCAAGCGGCGAGCTGCAGACGCGCAAGGTCAAAACGTGCGGCATGGTTTTTAGGCTCTTTATTCACCTGCGCTTCAATCGCGGCGACGTCTGCAAGCCCGGCGGCATCGTCGATAGCGGCGAGCAAGAATGAAAGCCCCTTGATGCGCGGATGCGCGCGCTGTTCGTCCGTCAGCTGGGATACGATTTCGCTGACGCCTTCGGGCGATTTTTCGGCAACGAAACACCAGCCGATACCCGCCATCGCATCCATGTTATCGGGCGCGATATCCAAAACGGTGCTATAAGCCGCCATGGCATCCGTGTAGGCACCGGCGGCAAAAAAATCATCGGCGCGTTTCATTTCCGCGCTGACATCGACGGGCGCAGACTCTGCATTATCGTCGTTATCCGCCGCAGCACCGCCGAGCGCCACCAGCTTTTGCACAAAGGCGCGGATCTCGCTCTCCGGTCTGCCGCCCATGAAGCCATCGACAGGCTGCCCCTGCCAGAAAGCATAAACCGTTGGCACAGACTGCACGCGGAAGACTTGCGCCAGCTCGGGGCTTTTGTCGATATCGACTTTGACCATCTGCACTTTGCCGCCGGCTTCGTTCACGACTTTTTCCAAAAGCGGCATCAGCTGTTTGCAAGGCCCGCACCACGTCGCCCAGAAATCGACAATCACGGGCGTGCGCATCGATTGCGCCAGCACATCGGTTTCGAAGGCCTCGGTATGCGTATCGCGGATATGGGCGCTTTGTGCGCTATCTGCGGTTTTTTTGCCAAGTTGGGTCAGGTCGAGCATCGGTATTCCGTTTTCTAGAAGCGGCGCAAAGCGCGCTATTCAACATACAGACGCATTATAGCAGCCTGTTTCATAGAAATAAGCCCGAAGGCCGCAAAATCAACGCAAAATAAAGCTCAAAGAGCGCGTATCAGCTGCGTTTTTCAAGGTTGGCGACCTGCGGCGCGTACCCCCAATGCCGCAGCAACCGCAAAAGCCCGTCCGGCGCAAGACATGTGGTCATGTCATTGCGGAGGGGGTGACAATTGATTGTGCTGCACTGCATCAATTTCTCGTCCAGCACAAAGCGCACGCGCCGCGCTGTATCGTTGACAAGGGCAAGCGGCGTGACGGAACCGGGCGTGACGCCCAGATTGTCCATGAGCCGCTCCGGCGAGCCGAAAGACAGCCTGCCCGCGCCGATAACATCCGGCAGGGATTTGAGGTCAACAGACGTATAGGCACCCGCCGTGACCAGCCAGAGCTGTTCTTTCTTGTCCTTCAGGAACAGGTTTTTGGTATGACCGCCCGCGATGCGGTGCTTGAACCCCTCGCCCTCGGCAACCGTAAAGACCGCCGGATGCGCATAGGTAACGGCGGAAATGCCCAGCGCCGCAAACAGAGCGGCAAAAGGCTCTGGCGTTTGGATTATGTCAATTTTGACGTCGCTTGGAGTGGGCTCTGTGCTCATAGGTCAGGGAATAAAGCGGATATAGGTGCGGTCGTCAAACGAAACATAACCCGGCTTCACACCCTTCACCTGCGGGTAGAGCCTGTACATCAGCGGGTCTTGGGTCACGACGTATTGCAGGATTTTTTCCGTTTCCTCCAGCGTCGAGGCGACGTAGGGGTAGCCATCACTGGCCAGCACAATTTCAGTTGCGTGGCTGGCGTTGAAAATTTCGACATGCGCGTCGGGCACGCGCGTGCCGTTGATAACGCCATAACCGAAGGGGCCGTCGTAATTGGTGAATACCTTGAATTCGCCCATCATGGGGGACAGCAATTCCCACGTCGGGTCGTTATCGCGCAAAGAATCTTCGCTATCCCCCTTGGCAAGGCGGGAGCAGATATAGGCGCGCCGCAGCTGCGCCCAGTTTTCTTCCTGCAAAAAGCTTTTGGTATTGGCAAGGCCGTTAATCATGAACGTCGGGTCGGCCACACGCCAGATTTCGCGGCGATAGCGCGAATACATGACCAGCGCGCAGGCCGGACGGCGCAGCGTATCGCCGAAACCTTTATTTTCGGACGCCGCCACGGTTTCGGATATGCTTTTCAGGCGCTCGGTCAAATGGTCGATGGCCTGGCGCGCCTCTATCTGCCGCGGCAAGCGGATGATTTCGGAGGCGATGGTTTCGGACGCAAAACGGCCGATGGTCATACCCTGCAGCATCTGGCCACGGCGGGACGTCACGCCGTCAATCACGCCGATAAAATGCTCATCGACGACAATCTTGTCTTCGTTGAGCGATTCATCCCCCGTTTTCCCTTGGGTGAATTGTTCGATGACTTGCATAACATTTAACCGCCGCGCACAGGAAAAATGCGGCGAATCCCTGCCTTTCAAGATAAAGGCAAGACTCTTGGAAACTCAAGCCGTTTCGGGAAAAAAACGCGCGCGTGCCCATTTCGCCACAGCGCGCGTTTCAAAATCCGCCCATCCGGCCGCCGTCAGGGGGTCGGCGGTTTCGGGGTTTGCGGCGCATTATTGTTTGCGCTGCGTCCACCCACCGGCAGGGCTTTTTCCACCAGCCGCGCCCAATAACTCGCCCCCACCGGCAGGGCGGCGTCGTTGAAATCGTATTTGGCGCTGTGGATGTCGGGTGATTTGCTGCCATCCGTGGGGCCGGTGCCGATGGCCATGAAGTTGCCGGGCTTTTTTTGCAAATAAAACGCGAAATCCTCAACCCCGAGCGTGCGCGGCACGGGGGATATAACGGCATTGTCGCCCACGGTTTCCTTGGCCACCTTGATAGCGAAATCGGTTTCGTCATTGCTGTTGACCAGCACCGGATAGCCGTTTTCGAATTTCAAATCCAGCGTCACACCGTGCTTTTGCGCAGCGTCTTCGACAATCTTCTGCATCTTGCCCTTGAGCGTCTGGTGCAGTTTTTCATCAAAACTGCGGATGCTGCCGTTAAATGAAATGCTGTCGGGAATAACGTTATTCGCCTCGCCTTCGGTAAACAGGCCGCAAACGGTCACCGCGGCAGGCTCATCCGCCGGAATTTCAGCTTTGGCCATGGCCTTGATAGCCAGAATGGCTTCTGCGGCGGCGGCAATCACGTCGGTTGTATTTCCTGCGCGCGCGCTGTGCCCGCCGATACCCTTGAACGTGACATGGAAATCGTCATTCGCCGCCAGCATCGGCCCCGCACCCGTTGCCATCGTGCCAAGCGGCATTTCGGGGAAGTTATGCAGCCCGTAAATCGCATCGGCCGGAAAGCGCGAGAAAAGCCCGTCTTTAATCATTTCCTGCGCGCCGCCGATATGCTCTTCGGCGGGCTGAAACACGAAATAGACGGTACCTTCGAAATTTTTGGTTTCGGCCAGATATTTCGCCGCCCCCAGCAGCATCGCCATGTGGCCGTCATGACCGCAGGCATGGTGTACACCCGGATTGCGCGATTGGTGCAGCACGCCGGTTTTTTCCTGCATGGGCAGGGCGTCCATATCGGCGCGCAGCATAATCGCGGGGCCGCCCGGACCGCCTTTGCCATGCAACACGGCGACAACGCCGGTTTTGGCAAGGCTGTGAATTTCATCCACGCGGAAGCTTTGCAGCTGGCGGGTCAGAAAACGGGCTGTTTTACGCTCGTCAAAAGCCAATTCCGGCTCCGCGTGCAGGCGGTGGCGCCAGCGCGTCATCTCGAGCGACATTTCTTTGATTTTTTTAATAATGCTCATGGCGGATATCCTTGTGTTTTACAGCAAGTCATCCACCCTCTTTTGCCGGAGCCTTTTTAGACCCCGCCTGCATCACCGCCCCGCCGCAGGGGCGAGTCGCTTTTTTGACGTTTATTTATGGCAGGCAGGCCATAGTGGGGGCTTTGAAGGCGACTGTCAACCCACCGCAGCGCAACATGAAAAAGACAGAAAATATGCCATTAAACCCTTTCTTTTCAAAAGCAGCGCCCTAATCTTAGATACAGAACACCGCTGCCGGAAGGAGACCGCCATGCCCGCCTGCAATGCAACCCCAAACACCCGCCCGAAAAACAACAAAATGAATATCATGACGCTGGGCGTTGCCTTGCTTTTGGCAGGCGCGACGACGAGCAGCCTGATAGACAGCCGCAGCGCGCAGGCATCGGAAATCGCCAAAGACCTGCGCCTTCTGGACGAAGCCAAAATCTCGCTCACTGCTGCCATCGAAATCGCCGAAAAGCATGTCGGCGGCAAAGCGATTGAGGCCGACCTCGACCGCGAAAACGGCAAGGCCGTTTACGACGTCAGCGTTATCAAGGCACAGAAAGAATATGACGTGCGCCTTGATGCCGTCACAGGCGACGTGCTGCGCGTGAAGGAAGACAAGAAATAGTTTTTTCCCCGACAGACAAAAAAAACCGACGCCTCTTTGCCTGCGCCTTGCTGGCAGCAGGGATTTTTTATCCTTTTGTCACAACCTATATAAAACTTCTCTTCTGGCATGACCTGCCGGAAGAAGTAATACAGCGAACCGACAGTATTTTATGGTGGATACCCCTTCACATTCTGCCCGGCGCTTTGTTGACTGCGGCAGCCGTAAAAATTCTCAATGAATGGGTGGGCGCTTTATTGGCTGCGGCTTTATATTCCGTGGTTATACCGCCCCTGCACTTGCTGTTTTCCCTCGCCGCTGTCTGCGCACTCGGCATAGACTGCCTGTGAAAATCACCTCAGCCTTGCCGCCACTTCCGCATCCAGCGAGGACATGAATTTTTCAACGGCGTCCGTATAGCTGCCGTTTTTGCCGAGCTCGCTATTCAGCTTGCCGTGTCCTTTGGGCAGCGCAAGCGTTTGCGCGGGGATGCCGAGGGCGAGGCTTTTTTTCACATAGGCGTCCGACTGCTCGCACGGCTTATCGGGCCGCGTGGTGGAGCAAATGCCCAGCCACGGGGCGGAGTTTTTTTCAAGCCGGTGCAGCGGTGATGCCGCCGGCCATTTCGCGGGGTCGGTGCCGAAGGCTTCGGCATAGCGCGTTTTTAAAAACGGCACGACTTTCGGCATTTGCATTTCAAGGTCTGTCGCGCCGGCGTCAATCGACACCACACCGAGAATTCTTTGCATGCCCGCCGATGCCTGAATGTCGCTTGCCGCGCCGACCAGCGACACCAGATGCGCGCCGGCGGAATGTCCCATCAAGATTAGCTTTGCACCGTCCCCGCCCCATTCGGCAGCATGTTCTTGCACATAGGCCGCGGCGGCTGCGATTTCATAGGCTTGCGCGAGCGCGTTTCTGCCGTGCGTCATCATAGGGTAATTCGTGCTGACAAAAACGAAGCCTTTTTCCGTCCAGCGTTTGACTTTGTTTTCAACCGTCGATTTCAGCGCCTTGTCCCCGACGCACCAGCCGCCGCCATGCACCATGAGAATGACCGGCGCGGGTGCGTTTCCGGCAAGACGGTTTTTGGGCAAGTACACATCCAGCCGCTGGCGTTCATGCGTGCCGTAGGCAGCGTTCTTGATATCCGGCGGCGGACCGAAGGCTTTGTCGCCCATGGACGAAATACGGCGGTCAATCTTGGCGTAATGCTCCGCGCAGGTGCCGCCGCCTTCTTCGCTGAACATGCCCTCACCGTCGTCGGCTTTTTGCTGGATACGCTCGCGCAGGCGTTCGCGCAGCGATGACGCGGAGACCTCGGACGCCATCAGCGGCAATAGAAAAACACCGCATAGAACCGCTGCGTATAAAGACTTCTTACCTCCGCTTGCCATGGCGCTTCCTTCTGCTTAGCGGTTCATCAAACGTTTTTGAACATCTACCTGATCGCGCGGGGATATGCTCTCGCGCAGCTCGTCACGCTCCGGCGCGTAAGATTCATCAAGCTCGGACGCAAGGCTGTACCAGTAATAAGCCTCGACATTGTTTTTAGGAACGCCGCGGCCTTCCATATAGGCATCGCCTATCATCATCGTCGCGCCCGCATGGCGTTTTTGCGCGGCTTCGTGAAACCATTTGACCGACAACGGCAAATCCGCCGCCGTGCCGAGGCCTTCGAGATACATCCGCCCCAGCATATATTGCCCTTCGGTGAAATTCTGCTGCGCGGACATATTTATCCACTTGAAAGCTTCTGCGGGGTTTTCGTCCACGCCTTCGCCGGCCAGATAGGAATAACCGATATTGAACTGCGCTTCGGGGCTGAATTTTTCGGCGGCCTTGCGCCACCATTTCATGGCTTCGCCAAAATTTTTATCGACCCCCTCGCCCGAAGCATAGGCGGCAGCAACAGCGTTTTGCGCGCCGATATGCCCGCGCTCGGCGGCACGGCGAAACCATTTCACAGCCTCGGCCGCGCTGCGCGCACCGGTTTCCTGGCTGAACATATAAAACATGCCAAGGTCGTATTGCGCTTCGGTATGGTTCTGGCTTGCCGCTTTCAAAAACCACGTCAGCGCGGCGCGGTGGTCACGCGGGGCGCCGTCAATGCCGCTGCCATAGGCAACGGCAAGTTCGTATTGCGATTCCGCATCGCCGCCGAGCGCTTTTTCAAGAAGCTTCGGGTCTGGCCCCGCCGCGGGCACTTCGGCAGCGGCGCCCGCCGCAGGTGTTTCGGCCAGAACAGGCGATGCCTGCAAACAAGCCAGACAAAGCGCCATGCGCAAAAAGTTTTTCATGTATCCCCCGCCCCTGCATGAGAAAGAACCGGCGGCACATTACCGCCCGCCCCTTCTTTCAAGGCTATCGCATCCGCCGCCGAAGTGCGAACTTTTCGCCGCAAAAAACCTTTGCCACGCGGCAAGCCGGTTTTGGCAGCTGTCTTTTAGGAAATACACCAAAGCGCCGCGCCACCCTGCGCCGCGGGCACAAAAAAACCGCCTGCTGGCGGTGATGGGGAGAAAATGGAGCGGATGAAGGGATTTGAACCCTCGACATTTACCTTGGCAAGGTAACGCTCTACCCCTGAGCTACATCCGCTTGGCCTTTTGACAGGCATGTGGAAAAGAATCTGCTTCCCACAGGTGGATAGAAATATGACAGACGGCGCGCTTTGTCAAGAAACCAAATCAGCCCACCCGTCAGCACATAAAACTATTTGTTTTCAAATAGATAAGAGAAACGCCCGCCTGCCGGAGGGGCAAGCGGGCGTTTTCACTGTGTGTAAAGAAATAGATTCTCGGCCTTATTTCGGCTTGCGGATATTCGGCCAGTTGACCTGTGCCTTTTTATCGGGCGTCAGGCCTTGGTTATCATTGGCGGGGGGTTTGCCCGCCGCCTTGCCGAAAATTTTGCGCAGCGGGTTTTTGACCACGCGGGCGAAAAAGCCGGGCGCTTTCGCATCGGCTTCCTTGCGCAGGTCGTTGGCGCGTTTGCCCGCGATGGGCTTTTCACGCAGCGGCTTGCCGGTTTTCAGGATGCTTTCGATACGCGCAATCGTGCGCGGATCGTGGACAAGCTCCATGAACTTTTTGCGCTCCAGTTCGCGCAGGTAATCCTGCGACACATTCACGCCGGGGCCCGCCTTGTCGCCGCCGGTCAGTACATCGCCGACTTTGGACGACACAACGACGTCATAAGGCGTCGCCTGACCTTTCAGGTAGAAACCATCCACGGCCATGTTGAGCGCGGTTGCGCCCGATTTGCCCGGCAGTTTCAAATCCTGCGGCAATTCCGGCTTGAAGTCGGGCACCATTTCGAGCGCCTTTTTCTTCGCATCGGCCAGCAGGCGCGATTTATTCATCGTCACGCCGTCGGTATCACGCAGATACATCAGGTCCTTGGCTTCAAAAGCCGAAAGACCGACCTTGGCCGTCGAAATGGTTTCAAAAACCATAGCCACCGGCGGCATCGGTCCCTTGGGCAGTTTTTTGTTTTTCTGCGCACGGGTCATAAGCTCGGTCGAGCCGCCCCATGCAGGCAAAAGCCCCACGCCAACTTCGACAAGACCCGGATAGGTTTCCGCATGCGCCTGCACATGGTGGCTGTGCAAAAGAACTTCGCAACCACCGCCGAGCGCCTTGCCCGCAGGGGCGGAGACGATGGGGAAAGATGCATATTTCATACGCTTCAGCGTGTCCTGCCCCATTTTGACCATCTTGTCGACGATCCAGTATTGCTTTGCCTTGGCGGCATAAAGCGCAACACCGATGTTGGCACCGACGGAGAAATCTTCGCCTTCGTTGTGAATGACCAGCGCCTTGAACGGCTGGCCGTTCTTGTCCCTTTTGCTGCCTTTTTCAATGATGTCGATGGCATCGTTGATGGTCTTGAGGCTGAAGAAATCCAGCGCATTCATTTT
>DDBY01000072.1:3172-3312 GCA_002334985.1 Micavibrio sp. UBA2020 | reverse complement strand
GCGTTTTTCTTCAAGGGGCATTTGTCCGACCTCGATAACCGCTCCCGCATTCACTACGCCCTGCTGGTCGGGCTTTCGGTTTTGCTCGGCTCGCTCGACCATGCGCTACTATCGCGCGGGATGAACTGGTGCATGCTGCT
>DDBY01000072.1:2717-2875 GCA_002334985.1 Micavibrio sp. UBA2020 | reverse complement strand
GTTCTTCTGCTGCTATCGGTCATTCTTTTGCGCGGGCAGATGATGGTGTGGAAAAGCGCTCTTTTCGCCGCGCCCGCGATACTGGCGGGGCTGACCTACGCCGCCACAGAACTGGTGAAATTCTACCAGCAGGTCAGCATCAACCCCGTGACCACCGT
>DDBY01000072.1:0-2473 GCA_002334985.1 Micavibrio sp. UBA2020 | reverse complement strand
CAGCATCAACCCCGTGACCACCGTTGTCACCGTGCAGGCCTCGACCAAGCCCGTCATCATGCTGCTGGCCGCCTGGGTGTGGAAAGAACGCACCGCGCGCGAACAACTTATATGGGGCGTGATGGCGCTATTGGTGATGTTGCCTCTGTTTTTCTAGGCAGTCCGCGCATCAAACAAAGACCTCTGGATTCCGGCCTTCGCGGGAATGACTTTCATTTTTGAAATTCAGGATAAGACAAGAAACACCGTCACACCGGCGCAGGCCGGTGTCCAGCACTTATCAGGCAACATCCCCATCCACCGGCAAATCCATTTGCAGGGCCATTTGCCGGTCTTTGGCATTGGCAGGTGGCGTGAGGCCGAGGTGTTTGTATCCCGCATCCGAAATCATGCGCCCGCGCGGGGTGCGGATGATGAAGCCGCATTGCATCAGATACGGCTCGACGACTTCTTCCAGCACGTCGCGCTGTTCGGACAGGGCGGCGGCGATGGTTTCCACCCCCGCAGGGCCGCCGGCGTAATTTTCGGCGATGCAGGCCATATAGCGTCTGTCCATGCTATCAAGCCCTTTGGCATCGACTTCGAGGCGCAGCAGCGCAGCATCGGCGATTTTGGCATCGACGGTTTTAACGTCCGCGACCAGCGCAAAGTCGCGCACACGGCGCGTCAGGCGTCCGGCGATACGCGGCGTGCCGCGGCTGCGGCGGGCGATTTCGAATGCGCCCTCGTCCGTTATATCCATGCCGTGAATTTTCGCGCCGCGGGTGACAATACCTGCCAACTCTTCCGCGTTATAAAATTCAAGCCGCAGCGGAATGCCAAAGCGTTCACGCAACGGGCGCGTAATCAAACCGCTGCGCGTGGTTGCCGCAACAAGCGTGAAGGGCGGCAGGTCGATGCGCACGCTGCGCGCGGCCGGCCCCTCGCCGATAATCAAATCCAGCTGGCGGTCTTCCATGGCGGGATAAAGAATTTCTTCGACCGCCGCATTCAGGCGGTGGATTTCGTCGATGAACAAAACATCATTCGGCTGCAAATTCGTCAAAATCGCGGCCAAATCACCCGCGCGCGAAATCACAGGACCGGAGGTGGCGCGAAAGCCGACGCCGAGTTCTTTGGACACAATCTGCGCCAATGTCGTTTTGCCAAGACCGGGCGGGCCGAAAAGCAAAACGTGGTCCAGCGCCTCGCCGCGTTTTTTGGCAGCGTCGATGAAAATGCGAAGGTTTTCACGCGCTTTTTTCTGGCCGATGAATTCTTCGAGCGACAAGGGGCGGATGGACGTTTCGCCCGCATCCGTATCTGCATTATATTCGCCGCCGACGGCGCGCTGCGCGTTTTGTTCTGCTGTCATGCGCTCAGCTCCTTCAGGCTTTCGCGTATCAAGTCGCCAAGGGCGATACCCTCGCCCTTATCGCGGATAACATTGGCAACGGCGCCGAAAGCCTCCGCGCGGCCGTAGCCGAGATTAATCAGCGCGGATACGGCGTCATTGCTGATAGTCTGCGGCACTTCGACCACAGCGGCGGAAGCCTTCGCCCCCGTAGCCGCCTGTGCCTTGCCCGCTTTTTGCTGCGCGGCGGCGCCCAGCGCCATTTTACCCGCTTTTTCCTTCAGTTCCGTCACGATACGCAGGGCGAGTTTATCCCCCACCCCGTCCGCGCGGCGCAAGGCCGATTTATCCTGCGAGGCGATGACCAGCGGCAACTGTTCCACCTGCACGGTGCCCAGAATACCCTGCGCAACCTTCGCGCCCACACCCTGCACGGTGCAAAGAATTTGAAACCAGTCTTTCTCAGCCGCATCGGCGAAACCATAAAGCGTAATCTGGTCTTCGCGCACAATCGTTTCAATCAAAAGCGCAACCGGCGTGCCGCGCGCGCTGCCGATGCGCGACAAGGTGCGACTGGACGCATAAACCAGATAACCAACCCCGTTCACATCGATAATAACGTAGTTCAGCCCGACGCTGTCGATAACCCCTGTCAGCTTCGCAATCATCGCACGCCCCCCGACATGATACCGCCGAGTTTTTCGCGCGTCGCGCCGTGGTGCGCGTGGCAAATCGCCACGGCCAGCGCGTCGGCCGCGTCGTGGCTGGCCTCGATACCCGGCAACAGCACGCGTATCATCGCCTGCACCTGTTCTTTTTCCGCATGGCCTGCGCCAACGACGGATTTTTTGACCAGATTGGCCGGATATTCCGCCACGCGCAGCCCCGCCTTAGCCGGCGCCATCATGGCGACGCCGCGGGCAAGGCCGAGTTTCAGCGCGGATGCGGGATTTTTATTCACAAATGTTTCCTCAATCGCGGCATGGGTCGGCTGCCACAGGGTAATCATTTTCATGAGCTCTTCGAAAATATGCGTCAGACGTTCGGCCGTTTCGGCCTTGGCGTTGGTCTGGATAACGCCGTGGGAAATATGCGTCAGGCGGTTGCCCGTCACATCGACCACGCCCCAGCCGGTGCGCT
>DDBY01000149.1 GCA_002334985.1 Micavibrio sp. UBA2020 | reverse complement strand
TTTTTTGGCGTCGTTTTTATTGGCAGCCGAACCGGAGACTTTCTGCACGATGTCGGCGGCAACTTCGGCGGAAATATCGGCCAGCGACAGAAGGGCTTCTTCTTTCGCTTTGCTGATGTTTTGCTCCGCGCTGGTAATGCGGTTGCGCGCATGTTCCATGAAGCGGGCGTTTTCCGCGTTCATCTTTTTGGCATTTTCCTGTTCGCGCGCGCTCAGGGTCGCTTGCGCTTCTGCCTGTGCTGCCGCCATGGAGGCGTCAAGCGTCTGGCGGATTTTCGCGGCGTCTTCCTGCAGGTGTTCTGCACGGTTCAGGTTGTTGTCACGCTGGGTCTGGCGCATGTCCAGAACTTCGGTCACACGCGGCAGCGCCACGCGGGACATCAGGGTATAAAGCAGGACGAAAGACACCAGCAGCCAGAAAATCTGGCTGGGGTAGGTCGAGGGGTCGAGCTGCGGCAGGCCGGATTTTTTGTGTTCGCCGTCGTGTGCCGCTTCAGCTGCGGCGGCGTCCACATCGAAAGCCTCTTCGGTTGCAGCTTGCAGCGGCAAATCCGTTTTGGCTTCGTTTGAGGAAGGGGCAGTTGCTGCGGGGGCTGCGCGTTCGGCCGTTTTCTCGGCGTCTTGCGCAGCTTCCGTGACAGCGTTGTCAACGGACACGCCGACCGTGCGTTCTTCGGCCCATGAAGATGCCACAGGCGCACTTGCCATCAACAAGACGGTCAGCGCCAGCGCGGCAAAGGGCAGGGATACGAACGGTCGGCGTGTTGCCATGACTTTATTTCCTCTTGGTATGCGATTAGCCCAGCAGAACGATGAGGGCGATCAGCAGTGCGAACAGGCCGGTTGCTTCGATAAGCGCGAAGTACAGCAGGCCAGCGCCTTTAACGGTCGGAGCAACGGAGGGGTTGCGGCCGATAGCGTTGATGATGCTGGAGAACAGCATGCCGAGGCCGAGGCCGACGCCGAAAAGCGGCAGAACAGCGAGAGCAGCGCCGATCATTTTTGCAGATTCGAGTTCCATAGTGATTTTCCTTCTTTTTTCTGTGCGTTGGTTAGTTTTGGTTTGAAACGAGTTCCTGGGTTAGTGCAGTTCAATCGCGTCTTTGAGGTACATGCAGGTCAGTACCGCGAAAACATACGCCTGAATGAAGGCGATAAGGATTTCGAGGCCGACCAGCGCCGTGTTGATGAGCAGCGGCAGAACCGCGCCCGCCATGCCAAGGCCGGAGCTTGCCGCCATCATGACCGAAAAACCCGCGAAGACTTTCATCATCGTGTGGCCGGCAACCATGTTGGCGAAAAGACGGACAGAAAGGCTGATCGGGCGTGACAGGTAGGACACGATTTCGATCAGGATAATCAGCGGTGCCAGAAAGATAGGCAGACCCGCCGGCAGGAACAGCGTGAAGAAGTGCAAACCATGGCGGAAAATGCCAACCAGCGTGGCGGTCAGAAAGACCATAAGTGCCAGCGTACCGGTTACGACGATATGGCTCGTGAAGGTGAAGGAGTAGGGTATCATGCCGAGCATGTTGCCCATCAGGACAATCATGAACACGGAAAAGACGAAGGCGAAGTACTTGCGTCCTTCGTGGCCGAGGGCTTCATGCACCATACCAGCGACGAATTCGTAAATCATTTCGGTGACGTTCTGCCAGCGGTTCGGCACAACCGATTTGCTGCGCATGCTGAGCGTCATAAGGAGCGTGGCAGAGATAACAGCCAAACCCATCCACAGCGAAGACTGCGTGAAGGACACATCGTAACCGCCGATATTGAGCGGGATGAGGGGCTTGATGACAAACTGCTGAAGCGGATTGGCCACGCGCGTGTTTTCCTCTTTTTAATCCGTTTTGCCGTCTTCGCCGCTGGCGCCGTCTTTGGGGGCGTCCGGTGCGGTGGGTTTGAAGCCGACCTTGTAGTCCTGTCCGGTTTGCGACCGGTAGATATTCAAAAATCCCGCAGCAAAACCGACGAAGACGAAGAAAATTACGCCCCACGGTTTGGTGTCCAGCCAGCGGTCAACCCAGTATCCCAGGAAGATGCCGACGGCCAGCGCCGCGACCAGATCCGTTCCCGCGCGAAGGGCTTTGCCTTTTTCGTCCTTGCCGGGCTCGCCGCTACCGTCGTTGCCGCCGGTCACTATCTGGCGTTGCCTTTCCTGCGCTTCGCGGATTTTTCGGGCCAGTTCACCGGACTTGTCGTTCATCGGAAAAACACCCGTTAAATCGTGATACGTCGCGCATTTAAGGCAACGGGAAATTACGCATAGCGCCCTGAAATGTCAACAAATACCGCAAATAATACCCCATGCCGTCTTATGGGAAAATTATAAGAGGGCAGGTACTATAAAACAGGCTGATTTTATTGCTATTTTCGAGCCTTGACCGGGGCGCAATAGATATCGTGCAGGGCGCTGATAATCGCAGCCACGTTCTCGTTTTTGATAAAATAGTAAAGTGTGCGGTGTTCGCGGCGGAAATCGACGATTCCCTCGGCGCGCAGGCGAGCCAAATGCTGCGAAAGGGCGGTCTGGCTGATTTCCAGATGTCCCAGAATATCCGTGACACACATTTCACCCTGCGTCAGCAGGCACAGTATCATCAGACGGCTTGGGTTCGCCAAATTCTTCAGAAAAGCCGAGGCTTCGTCGGCGTTCCGCTTCATGTCCTGTACGGCTTTTATTTTGTTGTTAACGGCCATAGCTATTCCTGTTGACTTTAACTTTAGTATATCCTAATATTAGAATATACGCAATTTAAAATACCCGCAGGACTATTCAACCACAAAGGAGCCAGTCATGTCCAAGAACTATCACAATGTTACGGGAGATATTGTCGAATACATCCGCCAGCTGAAGCCGGCCATCCCCGATACGCTCAAGGGGTTTTACGATATGGCGGGGGCGGCGACCAAGGACGGTGCGCTTGATAAAAAGACGAAAGAGTATATCGCGCTGGCCATTGGCGTTTCCACGCGCTGCGACGGCTGCATCGGCTTTCATGCCAAGGCGCTGCATGAGCTGGGCGCAACACGGCAGGAAGTGGCCGAGGTGCTGGGCATGGCGGTCTATATGGGCGGCGGCCCGTCGCTGATGTATGCGGCAGATGCGCTGCGCGCCTATGACCAGTTTGCCGCAGGTAAGGAACAAGTCGCTTAAACCACATGCAAAAGGAGAAATATCATGTCTGATATCCGCAAAGTCACTCCGGCAGACGCGGTCAAAGACGGCGGCTGTCTTATCCTCGATGTTCGCACGGACATCGAACATCGCGCATCCTGCCTGCGCGCGGCGCATGTGCATGTGCCGCTGGATACGCTGGACGCCAAGGCTTTTATCGCCGAGCACAAGCTGGACGGCGGCAAGCCGTTATACATTCTTTGCCGCGCCGGTGCGCGTGCGGCAAAGGCGGCGGCGGCTTTTCATCAGGCCGGATTTGACAACGTGCATGTTATCGACGGTGGCATTCTGAACTGTGAAACCTGTGGTGTGCCTGTGAAAAAAGGGGAGGTTATCTCGCTTGAACGTCAGGTGCGCATCGCTGTCGGGGCACTGGTATTGTTGGGCACGCTGCTGGGCAGTTTTGCCAGCCCGTGGTTTTATATTCTGCCTGCGTTTTGTGGCGCGGGGCTTTTGTTCGCAGGTGTAACCGAATGGTGCGGCATGGCGATGCTGCTGGCGCGCGCGCCTTGGAACAAAGCGGCGGCAGGTAGGGCTCCGGTCAAGAGCTGTTGCAATATGTAAAAATAAGCCCCTCTGGCCTTCGTCCCGGCATTTGGGTAAAATGCCTTATCGCAAGGCATTATAAAAAGAATCCCGAATTGCCGGGCCCGGACTGTCGGGGCGAGTGCGCATTCCAAAAGAAGCGCAACCAGAGCGAATAGCGTGTGTGTCTAGAACCTGTAAAACCGATTTTGTTTTCAGCACTTGAAGGACACGCAGATGAGCAACGACAATCTTCCTCCTAATCCCGTGCCCGCAAACGGCACGCCGGATACACCCAAAAAATTCTTTGTGCGTTTTTCAAAAATCGAAGACGAGCAGAAGGTTTTTGATTTTTATGACCTGAATACGCACAAAAACGTGCTGCAGCGTGAAAAAGACCTGATGAAAGGTCTGATTGACGACGGCGCGGTTGTGATTATCGAAGACGAGAAGGGCACGATTGTCGCTGCCAGCATTACCTATCCGCATAAAGAAAAAGACAGCGACGGGGTCGAACATGTGAAGTGGCAGGAAGTCGGCACAACGCGCATCGCGCTTAACGGCTATCCTGGTTTGTTCGACGCCATGATTACCATGCAGGTACTGCGCGCGTTTCTGGTGGAGCCGCCGGAGGAGCGTTTCGTTGCGCAAATGTTTACCGACCCCGTGCAGAAAATGGCTGGCAAGCTGGGCTGGCGCCGTTTGGACGAACAATCCGTTTCTCCGCATCTGGTCGAAAGCAAGGAAAAGATGGTACCGCCCGGAACGTCCGTGGGCACGGTCAACTGGTTCCACATGGGACGCGAGGGGTTGCCCGTCATGGCCGCATGGATGGTCAAGACGCTGGATAACCCTGTTTTGGAAAACAAGAAAACGGGCGAGAAAATCCAGCTTGATTTCAGCAAGTCCAGCTTCTTTAATATGTTCCAAGAGGAAATCAAGCATCTGGCCAAACGCGATTTCGGCTCGCCCGATGCGCCCGACATGCAAAAGGGTGTGCAGCAATCCCGCGACAAATGGCTCAAGAATTTTTTCCGCTAAACGGACTTTTCACATAGGGGACAACAGGACATGACCGTACTCGGCAAGCTTAAAGAGCAGAACAAGGAATTCACCACCTGGCGCCGCCACCTGCACCAGAACCCCGAAACGGCTTTTGAAGAAGTCAAAACGGCAGATTACGTCGCCGGTCTTCTTGAAAGCTGGGGCATCGAAGTGCACCGCGGCATGGCCAAAACAGGCGTCGTCGGTGTTATCCGCGGCAAAAAGGGAAATTCTAGCCGCGGTATCGGGCTGCGCGCCGATATGGATGCGCTGAATATTTTCGAAGAAACCAATCTGCCCCACAGTTCCAAAACGCCGGGCAAGATGCACGCCTGCGGCCATGACGGCCATACCAGCATGCTGCTGGCGGCCTGCAAACACCTTGCCGAAACCCGCGAATTTGACGGCAACGTTTATGCGATTTTCCAGCCGGCAGAAGAAGGCGGCGGCGGCGGCGATGTGATGGTGCAGGAAGGGTTTTTCAAACAATTCCCCTGTGAATCCGTTTTCGGCATGCACAACTGGCCGTGGCTGCCCGCAGGCACGATGGCGATTTGCGAAGGCGCCGTTTCGGCATCGACCGACAGCTTCGATGTTAAAATCACGGGCAAGGGCGGCCATGCCGCTTTCCCGCATACCACGATTGACGTGATTGTCTGCGCATCGCAAATCGTGTCTGCTTTGCAGCACCTTGTCAGCCGTGTCACGGCGCCTGCCGACAGCGTGGTTGTGAGTGTTTGCAAATTCCATGCAGGTACCAGCGCGCATAACGTCCTGCCGGAAACGGCGGAAATCGGCGGCACCGTGCGTACGCTGAAGCCCGAGCTGCGCCAGCTGATGGAAGAAAAATTTCGCCATGTGGTCAAAACCGTCGCCGATGCTTATGGCGCACAG
>DDBY01000001.1 GCA_002334985.1 Micavibrio sp. UBA2020 | reverse complement strand
ACCGCGGTTGCCCTTGTGCGCGTGCTCCGCCACATAAGTCGCGGCACCGCCGTATTCCCCCCCCAGCGCAAGGCCTTGCAGCAGGCGCAGCGCGACCAGAATAATCGGCGCCGCGATGCCGATGGTGGCATAGCTGGGCAAAAGGCCCACGACAAATGTCGAAAGACCCATCAACAAAATCGTGACCATGAAGGTGTATTTGCGGCCGACAAGGTCGCCAAGGCGGCCAAAGACCAGCGCGCCGAACGGGCGCACGGCAAAGCCCGCCGCAAAAGCCATCAGCGCGAAAATGAACGCCGCGGTTTCATTGACGCCGGAGAAGAACTGCTTGCTGATAATCGCCGCCAGTGAGCCATAGAGATAAAAGTCATACCATTCGAAAACAGTGCCGAGCGAGGCCGCAAAAACCGTTTTGCGGATTTTGCCGGGCGAAAGCTCTTCTTGCCCTTGTGCTGCATGTGCCGTCATGTGCGTTTCCCTTTTTGGTTAAGTCTCTTTGCGAAAAAGGGGCGGCATAATGCCGCCCCGTTCTGCGTTTTTTAGAAAGTATATTTTGCAGCTGCCTGCACGCGCGTGGCATCGCCGTCATCACCATCCACGTCTTCGCGCTGGCCATAGAGGAATTCGAGACCAAGGTCGAGCTTCGGTATCGGCGACCAGATGATGTTATAGGCGATATAGGTCGTGCTTTCCATCGACGAGCCGGGCTGGAAGTCCGGCTGGTCAACATAAACATAGCCGCCCGTCAGGTTGCTGCGCCATTTCGGGCTGAACACCGCCTGATAGCTGACATAACCGCTATAGGCTTCCAGCGTTTCGAGGTCGTTACCGTTGAGCACGGCATCGAAACTTTCGTTGCGCGTCACCTGCAGGTCGTTGATATAACGGCCGATGCCGTCGCCATAGTTGACCTGGAATTTCAGGCTGTCCTTGTCGCTGAACACATCGGTTTTGATTTTACCGCTGAGGTTGACGCCATAGCCGCTGGTGGCGGTATCGACAGCGCCATTATCAATAGCCAAACGGCGATAGAGCGCGCCGGTTTGCAGATGCCCCCAATCCTGTTCCCATTTCAGCGCGGCAATCATATCCGGAATGCCGTCAGACTGCGCAACCGTCGCGGGCACGGTATCGGAAAGGTCGCCTTCGGGGTTTTCCGCCGCAACAGCCAGCGACCAGCCATCGTCAAATTTGTTCGTCCAGCGAATTTGCGGCTGGCGGATGAAAGACTCACCGTTCACCTGTGCGAAGTCCAGCGTTTCGGCAAAGGCCGCCACGTCGTTAAACGTGGACCAGTTCTGCCCTGCCATCAGCCCGCCGACCTGCACCCAGGCGTGGCGCAGGCGCACGTCATAGCCGTTGACCTGACTTTGCGGTTTGCTGACGGCCTGACCGAACAAATCGAATTCGGCAAAGGCGCGCAAATCGCCGTATTCCGTCGGGCTGCGCACATCGACGTTCAGGCGCGTTTCGCGCGCATGGATGCGGCTGCGGCCGCTTTCGTTGGTATTGCCCGTGGTGATGGCGCGGGTCTGGAACAAATCTTCGGATACACCGGTGCTGCCATTCGAATAAATGGCATCGACTTTAATCTGTCCGCCAACCTTGAACGACACATCGGTGCCCGGCACCTTGATAGCGCCGGGGAAATCGCCCTGCTCCACATATTTCTTGTCGCCTGCGGGCGCGGCGGATGCCGTTTGCGTAGCGCCGCTTGCCTTGGGTGCAGATTCCAGCGCTTTTTTCTGCGCGACCACAGCCTCCGCCGTTTCTTTTTGCTGGCCTTGCAGCGATTGCACCTGCGCACGCAGCGCCGACAGCTCGCGCGATTGTGCATCCAGTGCGGCTTGCTGCTTTTCAATCAGTTCGGTCAGTTTATCGAGCGTGGCCTGGTCTGCTGCTGCGGCGGGCGTGATGGCGATGGCAGCGCTCAGCGCCAAGGCGGAAACCATCACCGGAAAAAATTTTCTCATCGTCATATCCCCGTTTGTTTGTGGCGTGCCCGCGGGCAAGCCGTTGAGCCGTGATAAAAGTCAAAAGAGGCGGGCGAACATATAAAAAAATGAAAGTGATAATCAGTTGCATGAAAACGTTAGCAAACGTTAAATGTTGCGCAACACAAAAAACTTGACGCCATGTATGTATGTTGCAGCGCATGATTTACATACGCGCGGAATGTCTTGAAACATTTCAGACGCTAGGCGTTTTTTTATTGAAAAAATGATGCAGCATGTATGCAGCAAAAAATGCGGCGGCGTACAAGTTATAAAAAATCATTGCACGCGCAGGGATATAAGAGCGCCGGACAGGCACGCTCAAGCCTCCGGCGCGTCGCCGTCTTTTTTGAGATGTCGCCATTCCAGCATAATGATGTAAGCCTTTGTCGCCGGCAGCATCACCGCAATCGCGCCCAGCCCCACGACCGTCCACAAAACCGCATGCACCCACAGCGGCGGGGCGAATATCAGCTCGAAAATCCATGCCATGGGCACGATGGAAAAACACAAAATAAACATCAGGAAAACAGCCGCGCCATCGCCGATATCATGCGCCCCCAGCGGCGCATCGCAAACGGCGCATTTCTCAACCACACTGACCGTCCATGGGCGATACAGCTTTCCCTTGCGGCAAAGCGGGCAGCGCGGCTTCAGGCAAAAGGCGATATCATCGGCGAGGGACATGATTAAAACCCGCAGGAAAAAGAGGCCGGAAAGACTATCGCCTGTTTCACACCTCTTTGCACGGGCGCGGCGCGCAGTGCGGAAGGGCATGAAACAGGCGATAGATAGAAACGACAGTACCGTCAGCTGTTACGCGTTGCCCCACCAATAGATGGCAACGAAAAGGAACAGCCACACCACGTCAACGAAATGCCAGTACCATGCGGCCGCTTCGAAGCCGAAATGGCTCTTGGCCGTGAAATGGCCTTTCTTGGTGCGGAAATAGCAAACGGCAAGAAAGATAGTGCCGACCAGAACGTGGAAACCGTGAAAACCCGTCGCCATGTAGAACGCGGCGGAATAAACGCTTTCCTTGAACGGGAAGCTGGCGTGATGGTATTCGTAAATCTGAAAACCCGTGAATACAACGCCGAGGCCGACCGTGATGGCCAGCGCCTTGGCGGCTTCTTCGTTATGGTCCTCCAGAATGGCGTGATGCGCCCAGGTTACCGTGCAGCCCGAAAGCAGCAGTATCATGGTCATCAGCAGCGGCAGGTCGAAAGCCGGAATGGGATGCACGAATTTCGGCGGCCATTGGAAGCCAAGTGCTTCCGTCGGCATCAGCGCGCCCCAGAAAAACGCCCAGAAAAACGCGACGAAGAACATGACTTCGGAGGCGATGAACAGCGCCATGCCATAGCGGAAACCAACCTTGGTTTCATCGCTGTGCGCTTTTTCAACGACGGCTTCTTTCACCACGTCGCGCCACCAGAACCACATGACCGCCAGCACAGCGGCGAAGCCAAGGATGACGCCTTTCAGGCCGACGTTCCAGCCGGAAAATTCG
>DDBY01000242.1:2531-2672 GCA_002334985.1 Micavibrio sp. UBA2020 | reverse complement strand
TCGAGCGGGCGCAGCAGATTGAACGCCGCCGCCTTGACCGAAGGCGAGGCATATTTGCGCGTGACGATGGCGGCAAGCTGGGAGCCCATAATCAGCCCCGCATTCAGCGCGCGGAAATAAGGCACGCCCATCGCGGCATCC
>DDBY01000242.1:0-2172 GCA_002334985.1 Micavibrio sp. UBA2020 | reverse complement strand
GGCGCGGATGTTCATATAGGTTTTAATATCCTGACGCAAAGGCGCGGGCAGGCGCGCATCGCCCACCGTCAGCGGGTCCTTGAACCCCGCCTGCGGGATGCCGCCGTATGTGTCGCTATCGACAAAAAAGCGCAGTGTCACCGGCGTTTTGCCGTCTTTTTCGCGGCCGACATATTCGAACACCATGTTCGAGAGCAGCTTGTTCGCCTTGTACTGGTCACCAAGGAAATCGAGCGTGCCCGTGCGCCCCTCCGCCTGATATTTCACTTCGACCACATATTGCATGGGGTAATCGGTCACGGCCTCTTCGCCCAGCAATGCCGCGCGCATTTTACTATGCGCGCCGTCTGCGGCGATAAATGTTTTGCAGCGCGGGTTTTCGCGCACGGCGTCTTCGGGGCTGTCGATGCGGCGCAGAACCGTTTCGATGCCAAGGGCGCGCGCGTGTTCTTTCAGCGCGTGTTCCAGTTCGTTCGTGCGCACAAATACCGTGCCCGTACCCGCCGCCGCCTTGAAGGAATTGGCTAGTTTTTCGCCCAGAACCTCGCGCAAAAACTGCGCTTCGGCTTCGTCGCCGGTTTTCTTGGCATAGACGTTCATGGAAAAATTTTCGAGGCGCAGGATATGGCTGCGCTGGTATTCGCCGTAGCGTTCATACACACGCACATGCAAATCCGGCGCGCGTTTTTTTACCTGCAGCGCCGTCCAGAGCCCGACCGGCCCGCCCCCGATGATGACGACATCCGCCTCTGTCTGCGGTTTTTGTGTTTCAACTGTTTCAGGACGGGGCGAAAGGTTCATGATGTTTCTTCTGGTTGTGGAGGAGGCTTTTATTTATGCGCGCGGCGGCTTGAGCTGCGGCGGTCTATAAAGAATATTTTCAGAATCTGTGGCGCAGACTAGTCCCGCGGCCGTGCGGCGTCAACCCCCGCCGCCCATTTCGACATAACCATCTGATATTTATAATTTATTATTCGGGCAAACCCAGGGCGCGTTTCCAGCGCGGCGTGGGCGCAATCAACTTGCGGGCTTCAAGGTCAAAAAACCCCATGGTGAAGACCGCCGCGCAGCAAACCGTTTTGCCCCCGCCCGCATCGGTGCGCAGCATGTCCTGTTCCAGCCTGGCGATTTTGCCTTCGTAGGAAATCAGGCGGCTTTCAATCACAACCTGTTCGCGCAGGTGCACTTCGCGCAGGAATTTCGCCGTGACATCCAGAATGACGGGGCTTTGTTTATACTGGCGGATTTGTTCAAGCCCGTAGCCGCCGGCCGTAATCCACTCCCAGCGCGCTTCTTCGAACAGCGTCAGATAGACGGCGTTATTGACATGGCCGAGGCTGTCGATATGCGTTTCGCGGATGGTGACGGGATAGAGATGATGCATGTGCGGGCGTCCTTTGCCGCTTACATAGACCTGCAGGGCCGCCTTGTCAAAACCCTGTGCGTTTATGGCAAAAAAGGCGGCCCGCCGCGCCCGATTACCGGTTGCGCCGCCGTGCCCAAAAATGGTTGTATAGGCGCGTGTTTACAGGGGATTCACCCGCACGCAGGATTCACCCGAAAAGCCGGATTGAAAAACATGAGCTTCAAGCGTAACCGCAAGACCAAAATCGTCGCCACGCTCGGCCCCGCATCATCGACGCACGAGATGGTGCGCGCCCTGTTCGAGGCAGGCGCGGATATTTTCCGCATGAACTTCAGCCACGGCACGCATGAAGACCACAAAAAACGCCTCGACATCATCCGCGCGGTCGAAAAAGAAGTCGGCCGCCCCATCGGCGTTTTCGCCGACCTGCAAGGGCCGAAGCTGCGCCTTGGCACGTTCAAGGACGGTTTTGTCGATATCGAAAAAGGCATGCGCATCACGCTGGATAGCGACCCGACGCCCGGCACGCAGCAGCGTGTGTATCTGCCCCACCCCGAAATTCTCGACGTGCTGGTCGAAGGCGCCGACGTGCTGCTGGATGACGGCAAGGTGCATTTGCATGTGGTCAAAAAAGGCAAAGATTTTGTCGAGACCGAGGTTATCGCGGGCAAGCGCCTGTCGGACCGCAAGGGCGTGAACCTGCCCAACGTGCTTTTGAAAGTATCCGTCCTGACCGACAAAGACCGCCGCGACCTTGAAGCCGCGATTGCGATGGGCGTTGAATGGATTGCCCTTTCCTTCGTGCA
>DDBY01000192.1:2997-6535 GCA_002334985.1 Micavibrio sp. UBA2020 | reverse complement strand
ATCAAACAAGTTGAATCCGCGCCCCCTGCCGCCGTTCTTTGCCAGAGTCCTTGTGCGTGGAAGAGGGGCGGCTGCGCGGCTTGCGCCGCGTAAAACAAAAAGTATGCTGCGCGCTGCGCGAATTGCCAGAGTCACGATGAAACGCAAAAACCGCGGGATGCAGCGGCGCGAAAGCCGTCGGCGATTCGCCGCCGCAGCGGCGGTCAGCCTGCGGGGATGAGCGCCAGCTCGAATTTGATGGGGACATCGGCCTGCCCGGTCGATGCGTAATTCTCGGTTGCGAAATCGGCGCGGTTGGCGGTGAAGCTGCCTTTGAGAATAATCATCATGCCGCCCGGCGCGCTGCGGTCAAGCGTGACGGAAAAGGGAATGGCCATAGCCTTTGATTTGCCACCGACGCGCAGGCCCCCTTCGGCCACGAATTCGCTGCCGCTTTTGCGTTTGATGGCACTCGACATAAACGTTGCCGCGGCGGGGGTATTGCGCGCAACCTGCGTCGAGGGCTGCATGTATTCAAGCAAATCGACATTCACCGCGCGCGCGGGCAAAAACATGCTGGAAACATCGGCCACCAAAACCATGCGGCTTTGTTCCAGCTTCGACGGGTCGAAACTGAAATCTATGTCATAGTTGTTGATGGGAATATCGCGGTTCGATGCGCTGCGGTTGATATAGCTGAAGGCGCTTTTTTCCTGCACCAGCGTCCATTGCTGCACGGCGGCTGCGCCCGCGCGGGAGCCGAATTTGCGCTGTTTGGCCTGCGCATCCGCATCGGGAATGGTGGCCATGAAGGCGATACCCAGCAGGGCGGCGAAAACAAAAGCTCTGGCAAGCGTGGCGGTGGTTTTCATCTGGCGCAAATCCCCCAATCAGAATATGGCGCGAAGCTTTGCGGCTGCGCTTGTCCATTAAAGCGCGAAGCCTTGCGGGCGCGCTTTTTCTATTATAGCGCGAAGCGCGGGACTTGTCGCCCCGCTGCTTCAAGCTTTTGATTTGTTTTCGAATTTAGGGCGCTTTGGGGGCGGGTTCGGTGCGGATGCCCTCGACCTCGATGCTGATGTTCACTTCATCGCCGATGCCGGGCAGGCCGTAATCCATGCCGAATGCGCTGCGGTTCAGGCTGCCCGTTGCCGAAAAACCGGCCACGAACTGCTTGCTATAGGGGTGGATGGCGGCTTTGTTGAAAACGACTTCCAGCGTCACCGGCTGCGTCACGCCGAGCAGGGTCAAATCGCCCGTGATGCGCCCCGTGTTGTCGCCGGTCTTTTCGACCTTGCTGCTTTTGAATTTGATGGACGGATGCGCGGCGACGTTCAGGAAATCGGCGCTTTTGACATGCTCTTCCCATTTGTCGTCATGCAGGCTCAGGCTGTTCGCATCGATGGTGACCTCAACGCTGCTTTGCTCCGGCTTTTCTTCGCTGAAGCTGAAGCCGCCGTCAAAACCTGTGAAGCTGCCTGTCGAAAACGAAAAACTCAGATGGCTGACAGAAAAGAAAATCTGCGTATGCACTTTGTCGAAGGTATAGGCATCCGGCTTCGCGGCCAGCGCGGGCGCGGCGTTCGTAATGAATAGCGCCGCCGCGAGAGCGGCAGCGGAAATCAGGCTTTTCATGACGCGGCTTTCTTTTGCTCTTCTTGCTTGCGGGCCAGCATTTTTTCCAGCCAGTGGATGTTGAACTGGCCGGCGCGGAATTCAGGCTCCTGCAGGATGCGTTCGTGCAGCTGGATGTTGGTGAAGATGCCGTCGATGATGGTTTCGCCGAGCGCACGCTCGACGCGCATCAGCCCCTCTTCACGATTGTCGGCATGCACGATAACCTTGGCGACAAGGCTGTCGTAATGCGGCGGCACGCTGTAGCCGTCGTAAATCGCGCTATCGACGCGCACGCCGAAACCGCCGGGCGCGTGGTAACGGTTGATTTTACCCGGCGAGGGCACGAAGGTTTCCGGATGTTCCGCGTTGATGCGGCACTCGAACGCGTGGCCTTTGAAGGTGATGTCTTTTTGCGTGAAGCGCAGCTTGTTGCCTGCGGCGACAAGAATTTGTTCGCGCACAAGGTCGATGCCCGTGACCATTTCGGTGATGGGGTGTTCAACCTGCAGGCGGGTGTTCATTTCAAGGAAATAGAACTTGCCGTCTTCGAACAGGAATTCCATCGTGCCGACGCCGCGGTAGTTCATTTTGCGTACGCAATCCGCTGCCAGCTCGCCGATGAAATTGCGCTGCTCTTGCGTCAGCGCGGGCGAGGGGCACTCCTCGATGACTTTCTGGTGGCGGCGCTGGATGGAGCAATCACGCTCGCCCAGATGCACCGCGTTGCCCTGACCGTCGCCCAGCACCTGAATTTCGATGTGGCGGGGGTTCGACAGATAACGCTCCATATACATGGCGCCGTTGCCGAAGGCGGCTTTCGCCTCGCTCGATGCCATGGTGTAGCAGGCTTTGAATTCGTCTTCGCTGCGCGCGACCTTCATGCCCTTGCCGCCGCCGCCGGCGACCGCCTTGATAAGCACGGGGAATCCGATTTCCTTGGCGATTTTCAGACCTTCGTCAGCGTCCTTGATGATGCCGTCGGAGCCGGGGATAAGCGGCAGGCCCAGTTCGCGCACGGTGTCTTTTGCCACGGCCTTGTCGCCCATTTTGGCGATATGTTCGGGCGTGGGGCCGATGAAGGTGAAGCCGTGTTCTTCGACCATGCGGGCGAATTCTTCGTTTTCCGACAAAAAGCCGATGCCGGGGTGAATCGCATCCGCATTCGTCAGCGCCGCGGCCGACAAAATGGCCGGAATGTTCAGGTAGCTCTGGCGCGACGCGGGCGGGCCGATGCACACGCTTTCGTCGGCCATACGCACGGCCATGCCGGATTCATCGGCGGTCGAATGCACGACAACGCTTTCGATGCCCATTTCACGGCACGCGCGCACGACGCGCAGGGCGATTTCGCCGCGGTTGGCGATGAGGATTTTCTTGAACATAACGGTATCCCTTGGTTGGCCTCGGTATCACGCGGGCGCTCGCGCGCCGCGTGGTCTTACTCGATAATCAGCATCGGCTGGCCGAATTCGACCGGCTGCGCATCGTCGATAAGGATGTCGGTCACGGTGCCGGATTTCTCCGCCTTGATGGGGTTCATGACTTTCATGGCTTCGATAATCAAAAGCGTGTCGCCCGCTTTGACTTTCGCGCCTTTGGTCACGAATTTCGGTGCGCTCGGCTCCGATTGCAGATAGGCGGTGCCGACCATGGGCGATTTTACAACGCCCGGATGGTTGTCGGGGGTCAGCGCGGCGACCTTGCCGGTTTCAACGGCGGCAACAGGCGCGGCGGGCGCGGCAACAACTGCGGGCGCTGCGTGTACAGCGGCGGCAACGCCGAGGTTTTTCGTGACGCGCACGGATTTGTCGCCGTCGGTCACTTCGATTTCGGTCAGGCCCGTTTCGTTCAGCAGGCTGGCGAGGTTCTTAATCGCCTCGTGGTCGATTTTCATCGCGGACATGTCGTTCTTCCTCTCTTTGGTGTCTTCTTTGGGCAGCGT
>DDBY01000192.1:742-2670 GCA_002334985.1 Micavibrio sp. UBA2020 | reverse complement strand
AGCAGGGCGCGCATGGCCTGCAGCGCCAGCAGGTATCCATGCCCGCCGAAACCGCAGATGACGCCCGCCGCGATGGGCGAGACATAGGAGTGATGGCGGAATGCCTCACGTTTATAAATATTGCTGAGATGCACTTCGATAACCGGCACGTCGAGCAGCTTCAGCGCGTCGTGAATGGCGATAGACGTATGCGTATAGGCGGCGGCATTGACGATAAGCCCGGAAAAGCCTTCGCGCGCCTGCTGGATGATGGTGACCAGCTCGCCCTCGTCGTTGCTCTGGCGGAAATCGATGGCCATGCCAAGCTCGCTCGCCAGCTCTTCACATTCAAGGGCGATAGCGCTCAGGTTCTTGAATCCATAAACGTCCGGTTCCCGCACGCCGAGCATGTTCAGGTTCGGTCCGTTCAGAACAAGAATATTGTGACGCTGTTTGGCCAAGCCAACCTCGTTAGGAGTTATTCCGGATGGGGGACTTTATAACATAAGTAATAGGGCTCGCGAGTCAAAAGTTATTTACATAAGATAAAAACAGGGGCGGCAAAAGCCCTTATCCCCATGTTTTTAAATAATACCCGCCGGAGAAAGGGGCTTTTGGCATTGCAGCATATCCGTTATAAAGCGGTATATCCGTCCCCTCTCGCCGCTACAGGAGAATCTCCATGTCCCTCAAAGGTCTTGCCGCCGTTATTACCGGCTCTACCAGTGGTATCGGTCTTGGCATCGCGCGGCGTATGGCGGCGGCGGGCGCCGATATTCTGCTGAACGGTCTTGGCGATATGGCGGAGATTGAAAAAACACGCCTTGCCCTGCAAAGCGAGTTTGGCGTGCGGGTGTTTTACCACGGTGCCGATATGCGCAAGCCCGACGACATCCGCGCCATGGTGCAATCGGCTGAAAAATCCTTTGGCAAAGTCGATATCCTTGTGAACAACGCGGGCATACAGCATGTCGCGCGCATCGAAAATTTTTCGGACGAGCGCTGGAGCGATATTATCGCCATCAACCTCTCCGCCGCGTTTTTCGCGACCAAGGCGGCGCTGCCCGGCATGCAGGCGCGCGGCTTTGGCCGGATTGTCAATATCGCCTCCGTCCACGGGCTGGTGGCATCCAAAGAAAAATCGGCTTATGTCGCGGCCAAGCATGGCGTGATTGGCCTGACCAAAGTGACCGCGCTTGAAAACGCCACGAACGGCATCACCTGCAATGCCATTTGCCCGGGTTTTGTGCTGACGCCGCTGGTGCAAAAACAAATCGACGACCGCGCCGCGCAAAAAGGCATCAGCAAAGAAGACTCCGCGCGCGACCTGCTGGGTGAAAAACAGCCTGCGCTTGATTTCGTAACGACGGAACAACTGGGCGACATGGCCGTGTATCTGTGCGGCGACAGCGCCAGGCTGATGAACGGCAGCGCCATCACCGTCGATGGCGGCTGGACGGCGCAATGATGATGAACGCTGGCAAAACCCGCGCCGATATCCGCATGAAGGCCATGGCCGTTTTCCGCCGCGGCGATAAAATCCTCGTGAACGAAGTGCGCGAGCCCGACGGCACGCTCATCGGTTTTCGCATTCCGGGCGGACATGTGGAATTCGGCGAAAAAACCGCCGATACCATCGTGCGTGAAATTCGCGAAGAACTGGGCGCGGACATTTCAAACCTGCGCGTCCTTGCGACGATTGAAAATGTTTTTACCTACGGCGGCCAGCCGGGACACGAAGTCATCGTGGTCTATGCCGCCGATTTCGCCGATGCGCAAATGTACGAACAAGACATGCTGGAAGCCGCCGAAGACGACGGCACCGCCTTCACGCTCGTCTGGCAAGACCCCGACGATTTGCCGGAAGGGCTCCCGCTTTACCCCACAGGCCTGCGGGATTATCTCTGAAATAAAAAACGCCCCGAGAAATATCAGGGCGCTTTTTATTG
>DDBY01000192.1:0-481 GCA_002334985.1 Micavibrio sp. UBA2020 | reverse complement strand
GAAATATCAGGGCGCTTTTTATTGCCCGACGATACGGTCCCAGAGCTGTACGGCGATATAGTCCGTGACGCGTTTGTCTATTGCGGCTTTTTGCTCTTCGCTTAGATGCAGGGCTGATACGTCGCGTTCAAACAAAGCTTGTTTGATTTTACCGGATATTGCAACGCTGGCCCAGAAATAGGCTTCTTCCCAATTCTCCTCAATAAGGTAAATATGGCTAAGACGGGCAAGCGTTCTCGCGCGGCTATCCGGGTCTGTTTTTGTTTTGGCTTCTTTTATCAGCTTTTCTTTGTTTTCATCGGCGATGTTCGGCCCATACCAGCTTTCTTGGTATGATGAAAAAGAGACGAAATCATGGTCTGTGCTTTGTATTTCAAACCCCACATTGTACAGGAAAACCGACCAGCTATATCCGGTGGGAATATTGAACGAGCCGCAAATGCGTTTAGGCGATAGGTCATGACCGCAGCCTTCGCCTGCC
>DDBY01000102.1 GCA_002334985.1 Micavibrio sp. UBA2020 | reverse complement strand
TGCGAAAGAATATCTTCACGCAGATACTCCGCCTCCGTCTCCAGCCGTTTGAGCTGCAGGAAAGTATCTGCGGCTGATTTTTTTCCCGGCATTTCCGCAGCCAGTGCATCGTCGATGCGCGCCAGCAAATCCTGCCGCCGTTTTACGAGCCTCTGTTCGAGGGAAATTTTCTTTTGCTTGCGGGCGGACATTTGGGCGCTCTTGCACGGAATAAAAGGTATATACGCGTTGTAAACACCCTATATCATTATGTCAATAATGTTGCGCCGCGAGAAATATAAAAACTTAAACCGTATTGATGGGGATATTTTATTTCTGTACACTGGCTCAAATTCTAATTTTATGCGCGAAGGGAACCAGCCGTGACTGTCCTCGCTCTTGCCCGCCAGATGTCCGATGTGCCGCATGCCGCGGCGCAGCGGCCGAAGGCGGGGCAAAAAGCAGGCAAGCCGCCGCGCGGTTCTTTGATGAAACGTTTCGCCAAGGCCGCCGCGAAAGTCATCGTCACGGTTCTTGCTGTTGCAACGCTGACTTATGGCGGTTATCTGACGACACATTATGCAGGTCAGGGCGCACCGCTCACGGCGGGCGAAACCGCGATGGTTGAAAGCGTTTTCGGCGATGAAATCGACGCCGGCAAAATCCGCAAACATTTCCGCGAAACATCCCTGGCTTACCGCCTCGCGCCCAAAACCGTCACGGGCATGGTGCTGCCGCCCCTCAGCCATATCGACTTTTATGGCGAGAGGGGGCGCAGCGAAGATTTTTCAAAGGACGATGCGCGCATGGCCAGCCTGTTCATGCACGAAGTCACCCATGTCTGGCAAAACCAGAACTGGCGGTGGAGTTTGCATCACCTTGATAAAGTGCGTCTCTATGACTACACACTGGTCGAAGGGGCGCGTTTTGATTCTTTTGCACTTGAGCAAAAAGCAGAGATGCTCGGCGATTACATGCGCATCTGGCTGCACCCGAAGGGCAAAATTCAAAGCGGCCAGACCGCCAGCGCCGAAGACATTCTGCTGCGCGATGTGGTCGAAGCGCGTTTCCCCCGCGCCAAAGAAACGCGCCTTGCCCTCCCTGCACCGGCAAAGCCCGCACCCGTCAAACCCAAAATGCCGAACAGCTGATTACCAAAACAGGTAATTGGAATAAACGCGCACCAAGGCCGCATCGCGCGCGATGCTGACGGGCGTGATGATATCAAGCGCACCAATTTTAGACAGGCAATCATCCGCGTCCTTCGCCTGCCCGCCTTTGCAGCGCGGGTGACGCTGCCAGCGCTCCCCTATCAGCGCGCGTACGGGTGCAGATGTCAAATGCAGCGCGGCAAGCGTTTCCGTTTTCCCCAGCTGCAAGCCTGCGGCTGCAAACGCAGCCTCCACAAATTCGCTGCAATAAAATGCGTCATGGCCGGGGGCGAAGAAAATATCATAGGGTCGGCCGAAGTTTTTCTCCGCCCAGCGGATGGCGGCGGCGGATTTTGCAGGCGGCACATCCGGCAGACGCAAAACAAGAAGACGCCCCGCAAACCCCGTTTCTATCCACGCGCCCAGCGGCGTTTCGCGCGTATCGGCGCTGGCCTCCATCACATAGGGCACGCCGTTTTTATGGCGGATGAAACCGACATGCGTGAGCGGACTGCCCGTTGCGATACCGACGGCCAAAGTCTGGCGCGCGCGACTGGTATTGAACACGATATCGCCATCGCGCAGTGGCGGCAGCACGGCGGGGGTTGCCCATGACAAATACCCCCAGAGCGTCAAACCGGCCAGCACCAGCAGCGGCACAATAAAAACCGCCGCCAGAATTTTCCGGCGGCGGTTTTTAATATCGGCGTCAACGGCTGTCATGGTCTTGCGCGCGGCGATTAGTAGTTCGGCTTGATTTTTTTGACAGGCAGGTCGGCCGCGATGGGCTCGTCGTCAATCATTTCAATCATGCCGTTTTCGGTCATCGAAAAACGTGCGGCGAAAAGCGCGTTGCCGTACAGAACCATGGCGCTGGCCTCAAACGCACCTTCGTTCGTCTGACCCTCAAACGCAGCGGGACGTACCGCGTCCTGAATCACCTTGCGCATGCCCTCTTCAAGGCGGCCTTGGTCAATAGCGGCGTGGTTGACGTCTTCGACAATCAGGAAGGGACCTTCATCGCCATGCACGAAGTAGCAGAAGAAGCGCAGGTAATCGAGCACATTGGCCTCGGTCACCTTGATGGGGTCAGCTTCGTTCGCGTCATGGATAGGCGCGGAAGAACCATCGAGCAGGAACATGCGCCCCTGCTTGGCCAGGAACCAGAAAGGCCCTGTGCCCGGCGCCCATGCCGTGTCGTCCACGCGCACAAGACCGATGGTGGTATAAAACGGCAGCTGGCACCAGCCGACGGATGCCGTCGCGGCGGACGCGTTATGCGTACCCTGAATAGGGTTTACAAGCTTGAGAAACGGCTCAAGCTGCGCGCCTTCGACCTTTTGCCAGTTGTACTCTTCGAACATGCTTTTCTGCCTTTCCAGAAACAATCCTTCAGAATCCGACCCGATGTTGTCACGTCTCGGCGCGGATTGCAAGCACCTAAGATTCCAAGGCTTTGATAACAAAGCCGGATATAGACGCCTTTTTGTATCAGGACGCAGCCTTCAGACCGCCGAAAAGACGGTCAAGGAAATGCTCGCATTTGAGCAGCTGCTCCTGCGCGATAAACTCGTTGGGCTTATGCGCCTGCGCAATCGAGCCCGGGCCGCAAACCACCGTCGGCACGCCTTTGTTCTGGAAGATGCCGGCTTCGGTTGCGAAGCTGACCTTCGCCGCTTCGTTGGCGCCGCTCAGCTGCAAAACCAAATCGACCATCGGGTGGTCGTTGGCGATGTCAAACGCCTGCACCTTGGCCGCGGCGCGGAACTCAAACCCGGTTTTGGGATCGATATCCTTCATGCGCGGCTCCAAAGTCTTGAACGCGTACTGGCGGATTTCTTCGGCCAGCGCTTCGGGGTCCACTTCGGGAATGTTGCGGATTTCGAAAGAAAAATCGCAGCGGTTCGGCACGATGTTGAGCGCCGTGCCGCCGTGCATCAACCCCGTGTGCAGCGTGGTGAAGGGCGGGTCAAACGCCTTGTTGAAAGGGCCTTCGCTTTGCATGCGGCGGGCAATCGATTTCACATGCGCAATCAGCTCCGCCGCTGCTTCCACAGCGTTTACAGCATAGGGGGCAAGGGACGAATGTGCTTCTTTGCCATGCACGGTGCAGTCGTAATCGCAGATGCCTTTGTGGCCGGTAATCGGCTTCATCAACGTCGGCTCCCCCACCACACAAAGCTGCGGCTTTACCGGCAAGGATGCAATCGTATCGGCAAGGCTATGCGCACCAAGGCAGCCGAGCTCTTCGTCATAGGAAAACGCGAAATGCACGGGCGCGGCCAGCTTGCCCGCTTTGTGCCGCGCGACGATATCCGGCAGCTTGGCCAGTGCAACGGCGATAAAGCCCTTCATGTCACAAGTGCCGCGCGCATACAAAAGCCCGTCATGTTCGCGAAGCGCGAACGGGTCGCTGTCCCATGCCTGCCCCTCGACCGGCACCACATCGGTATGACCGGAGAGCACAACGCCCGGTTTGTTCTCAGGCCCGATAACCGCGTGCAGGTTG
>DDBY01000005.1 GCA_002334985.1 Micavibrio sp. UBA2020 | reverse complement strand
GGGGCTCGGGTGTTCGGTTAAATCGGGCGGACTACAGCGTGAATTTTTCGCCCAGATACACGCGGCGCACGTCTTTGTGGTTCACGATGTCTTCGGGCTTGCCTTCCATCAGAACCTGCCCGCCGTGCAGGATGTATGCACGGTCAACAATATCCAGCGTGTCGCGCACGTTATGGTCGGTAATCAAAACGCCGATATTGCGGTTTTTAAGATGCTTCACAAGGTCGCGGATTTCCGCAACCGCAATCGGGTCGATACCGGCCAAGGGTTCGTCCAGCAGAATGAACTGCGGATGGGTGGCGAGCGCGCGGGCAATCTCGACGCGCCGCCGCTCCCCGCCTGACAGGGCGACGGCGGGGGTGAATCTCAGGTGCGTGACTGAAAATTCGGCCAGCAGCTCTTCCAGCATGTGTTCGCGGCGGTGGTGGTCTTCCTCCACGGCTTGCAGCACGGCGCGGATGTTATCTTCGACGTTCAGGCCGCGGAAAATGGACGATTCCTGCGGCAGATAGCTGATGCCGAGGCGCGCGCGGCGGTACATGGGCAGGCCGGTGATGTCTTTGCCGTCCAGCTTGATGTTGCCGCTGTCAGGGTCAATCAACCCCGTCACGATGTAAAAGCAGGTCGTTTTCCCCGCGCCGTTCGGGCCCAGCAGCCCCACAGCCTCGCCGCGCTTCACATGCAACGACACATCGCGCAAAACGGGGCGGCGTTTATAGCGTTTCATCAGGTGTTCGACCGAAAGGCCGCTTTGCACCAGTTTGGGCTCCCGCCGTGCGGGTTTCTTTTTTTCTTTTTCGTCGCTCATGGCAGGTTACGGCGTTTGTGTGGTTTCTTTTTTCTTGGGGTAAAAAACGCCGCGCACGCGTCCATCGCCGACAGGGGCGGGGGGCGGCGTTGCGACGCCATTAATTGTCAAAGATGGCCGCGCCGCATCGCGCGGGGCGTCGCCGAATAATTTGCTGACGCCGGTTTTAAGGTCAACCTCGGCGCGCGTGCCTTCCAGCCAGTTTTCGCCTTGCAAGATGCGCACTTTGCCGCGCAGCGTCGCCTTGCCCGCGGCCACGTCGTAAACGCCGCTGTCGCCGGTGACGGTTTCGCGGGCTGTTTTAACAGTCACGGCGCTGTCTGCGACAATTCGCTGCAGCGTCATGGCGCCGTCGCTGCCGCCTGCGAAATGGGCGACGAGGTTATCTGACATCAAGCTGTCCGCGCCGCGGCGGGCGGTGGCGTTGCCTATGGCGCTCAGGCGGTTTTTGGCGGTGTCAAATTCGATTTTTTCCTGCGCGGTCAGCGATTCCGTCGGGGTTTCGATGCGCAGGTTGCTGCCAGTCAGCGTCGCCATGCCGCTGGCGATATCATAAACCGCCTTATCGCCAAATGCCGTATAGGGCGCAGATGTAATTTCGACATTGCCGTTCGCGGTCATTTTTTCGATGCTGCTGCCAAGTCCGCTGGTGCTGCCGGCAGATTTACCGCTGGATTCCTGTCCGCCGCTGTAATGTGCGGTCAGCGTATCGCTTTTGACCTGCATTTTACCTTGCCGCGCAATCGCGTTGCCGCGCGCGGTATAGGTTTTCTGGACGCGGTTCCATTCAAGCGTACTGTCTGCAAAAATTTCAACAGGTGCATCGCTGTTGTTCTGGATAGGCGTTTGCGCATTTGCGCCGGATATGCCCAGCAGCATTGCAAGTGCGAGTGCGGCGAGGGTCTGGTGTTTCATTATCCGCCCCTCTTTTCACGGCCAAGACCGTGCAGCGTGACATGGACAGGGCCGGAAAACACAATCACTTCGCCGCCGCTGTCGATATTCATGCCGCTGGCGTTCAGCAGCGCAGCGGGGCCTTGCAGCGAGACGGGTTTTTCGGTGACGCCGGTGCGGGTTTTGAGCGCGATGCGCATGTCCTGCATTTTCAGCTCATACCCGTCATCATGAAACAGCGTCACGCCGTCTGACAGATAAAGCGAACCTGCATCGTTGTCGTAAAGGCCTTTTTCGGCATGCGCCGCCAGCCATTTGTCGCCATCAAGGGCGATGTCGGCGCGGGGCTTGTCCAGTGTCAGGCTGCTCGGCGCGCTCATGTCGCGGCGGGCATGGGCGGCGGTGACGGTATAAAGGCGGCCTTCGGCGTCGGCGCCCTGATATTTGACTTCCACCATGTCAATCTCGCCGGGGACGGTTTTTTCCTCCGCCGGCATTTCGGCGAGGCGGGCGGGCTGCTGCGCATCGTCGCCCGACAGGCGGAAAATAACCACGCCCACAATCACCAGCGCGCAAAGCGGCAGGGCAAGCCGCGCGATGCGCACAAACCATGTATAGCCGGCGCCGATTTTTGCGGCGCGGCTGGCGCGCGCGGGGTCATATCCGCGCAGGCGTGGCTTCGGGGGTTGCGGGTTCGGGGTGTTCACGCAAATCCGGCGCGCAGGCAATCGTGCAGGTGCAGGACGCCGACGGGTTTCTGCGTATTGTCCACAACAATCAAAGTGGTGATTTTGCGGAAGGTGTTTTTAAGGTCGTTCATCACGGCCATCGCTTCTGCCACCATCATATCGGGGGCGGCGGTTCTGGGCGTGCGGCTCATGATATCTTTCGCGGTTTTTTGCGCGATGTTGTCATCCAGCAAATGACGGCGCAGGTCACCGTCGGTAATCAGCCCGCTCAGCGTGCCGTTTGCATCGACAAGCGCGATACAGCCAAGGCTTTTCTTGCTGATGATATCCACGGCTTCGCGCACGGAAATGTTCTCGCTCGCCACGGGCAGTTTATCGCCGGTGTGCATGATTTCGGACACGCGCATCAGCTGTTGGCCCAGCTTGCCGCCGGGGTGATAGATTTTGAAATCCTTGGCGGTGAAACCTTTGCGCTCCAGGAGCGTAATCGCCAGCGCATCGCCCAGTGCCAGCGACATGGTGGTCGAGGTCGTGGGGGCAAGGCCGTTCGGGCAGGCTTCGGGGCAGGCGGGCAAAAGCAGCGTGACATCCGCCTTGCTGCCAAGGGTGGAAAGTGCGCCCGATGTGATGCCAATCAGCGGAATGGCAAAACGGCGGGTGTATTCGATAACATCCAGAAGCTCTTTGGACTCGCCGGAATTGGACAGCGCCAGTACCACGTCGCCGCGCACAATCATGCCCATGTCGCCATGGCTGGCTTCGGCGGGGTGTACGAAAAAGGCGGGTGTGCCGGTGGAGGCGAGGGTCGCGGCAATCTTGCTGCCGACGTGGCCGCTTTTGCCCATGCCGGTCACGATGACGCGGCCTTCGGCGGCGGAGATGACTTCGATAGCTTGCTCGAAACTGCTGCCAAGGCTGGCGGCCAGCTGGCTGAGCGCGGCGGCTTCGGTTTCAAGAACGCGGCGGCCGCTCAGAACGGAAGGGCTGCTTGTCTGTTCGTTGTTTGCAACGGGGTGCATCGGAATAATGGCCATGGGCTGCCTGCCTTGCTGCTGAGCTTTTGTCTGTTTCTTTTTATAGGCCGAAGCGCTTCGTTTTTAAAGGCTGAAGCCTGTGGTTCTTGAAGTCAAAACACGGAATTTTCTACCAAATTTTCAAAATTATGTCAATTTAGACGTTTTCCTGCATAAAATTGACATAATGCGAAAGCTGTGAAAAGATACAGGCGGTTTTTTAAAACGAATCAGCACCTTTTCGCAGCCTCCGGCAGGGGGCGCGGCGGTGCATGCAAATTGAATGGATTTCCAATATGGCCAAAGCCCCCGCCACGCTGAGCGGCACGCCGCAGCAGCAGCGCAAATTTGTTATCGATTGCTGGAACGGCATGATGGACGACATCATCGATACTGTCGCCAAATATCCGGACGCCGTGCACTGGCGCGACCCCGATACGGCCAATACCGGTCTTACCTATGCCGCCGCGCATGGCAGCCACAAATACGACGTGGCGGTTTTTCTGATGGGCGCAGGCGCGGATATTGATGCACAAAACAATGACGGTATGACCGCGCTGATGTTCGGCGCGAAGGGCGGGTCTGAAGCCTATGTCGAATTGTTTCTGGCACGCGGGGCTGACGAGGCGCTGCGCAATAAAGAAGGCAAGACGGCCGAAGACCTTGCCATCGACAGTGGCCGCACCTCTGTCGCGGATGAATTTGAAAAAGCCCGCCGCCGCGTCTTGCGCGATGCCGAAGACGCACAGCGCCGCGAAGTTGAAGCGCGCGAAAAAGCACTGCGCGATGATATTGCGATTATCTGCGAGGGCACGCGCAGTGATATTGTGCTTGCGCCGACGCCCGCCATACGCCGCCGCGCGCCGGGCAGGGGTTGAAAATAAACAAGGCATTAAAAAGCCCCGCACTTGCGGGGCTTTTTGTTGTATCAGGAATGGCTGAAAATATCGTCTTCGTCCCAGCCCGCGATATCCAAAAGCGCGCGTGATGGCAGGAAATCGAAACAGGCCTGCGCCAAATCCATGCGGCCTTCGCGCACCAGCATGCGGTCCAGCTCCGCCTTCATGCGGTGCAGATAAAGAACGTCGGATGCCGCGTAGTTCATCTGCTCCGGCGTCAGGGTATCGGCGCCCCAATCGGTGGTTTGTTGTTGTTTGTCGAGGTCAACGCCAATCAAATCCTTGCACAGGGTTTTCAGGCTGTGATGCTGCGTAAAGGTGCGCGCCAGACGCGATGCGATTTTGGTGCAGTAAATCGGCGCGGTCACAACGCCCAGATACTCGTACATGACGCCGACGTCGAAACGGGCGAAGTGAAAAAGCTTGGTGACGTTTTTATCAACCAGAAGTTTTTTCAGGTTAGGCGCTTCGTACTGCCCCGCCTTCAGCTGCACAAGATGGGCATCGCCGTCGCCTGCGGAAAGCTGGACAAGGCACAAGCGGTCGCGCTTGGGGCGCAGGCCGAGCGTTTCTGTATCGATAGCGACAGAATTGCCAAAAGAAAGCCCGTCGGGCAGGTCGCCGAGATGTAGGGTGATGGTCATGCTGTGAAAAACCCCTAAAACTAAAATACCGGGCTGATGCCCGGTATAATGGTGCCCAAGAGAAGACTCGAACTTCCACGGGTTGCCCCACAGGTACCTGAAACCTGCGCGTCTACCAATTCCGCCACTTGGGCGCGGATGAAGTATCGAAGGATATAATGGAAATAAAGGCGGCTGTCAAATGGCCTGTGAAGCGGGGGAGGCCTGCTGGATAACCCTATGGTTTTATATAGGGAAAACCGCTTTCCTGACGCAATTTTAACGTTTTTGCCCTAAAGTGGGGATGGGGTCGCCGGGGGTTTTTCGGCGGCGGCGCGGCGCATTTGGGGGCTTATGCATGGAAATTCTGGTCATCGACCGCGAATCTCTCACCAACCAGCTCATCACCTCGAAACTCGGGGCGAAGGGGCATCAGGTGACGGTGGAGCCGAACAAGAATGCCGC
>DDBY01000173.1 GCA_002334985.1 Micavibrio sp. UBA2020 | reverse complement strand
CTTTTCTAAAAATCTGGACTCTGCCGCCCCTGTGGTTTACAACTCGTCTCCGCTTTCGCATATCTCGCTTTGACTTATATTCCGTCCGGTACGCGGCAGCGTCATATATTGGCAGGACAGGCGCACGCCTTTTTCACGGCACGTCCGCCCCGCCGCATAAAAAACAGGGTGTGTATTTTGATGAATTTTCAGCAGACAGGTCTGCCGGATACGGCATTGTTTCAAGACGCGTTCAAGGCGGGCTGGGCAAAGTACCTTGACCGTTTCGAAGGCGATATTGAAACCGCCGGCGCCCAATACGCGCGCGGCCCCGTGGCCATGGCGCGCCTGATTTGCGAACACGGCGGCGATTGCCGTCAGGTGGCCGCCGCGGCCTGCCTTGCCGGCCCTGCCGTTTTTTCATCGCAGCCGGCGGATTGGCTGAATAACCGCTTGCTCGCCTTTTCCCGCGATGTGACGGGCATGCAAACATCCTGCACGCGCGATTTTTGCGGCGTTATCCCGCGCCAGTCGGGCGATATGCGTTTGTTTTTTCAGGCCAGCGCGATTTTGATGATGGAACAGCTGGCCGACCCCGTCACGGGGCCGCGTTATGCGCAGTCGGACGCGCAGCGTGTGTACGCCGATGCGCTTGAAATCTATTCCGCCGCGCGCGGCACGCAGGATGCCTATAAACTCGACACGCGTTTCGAAATCGCGGCGATGAAGGTAACGACAGTGCTTGAAAGCCGCCCGCATATCTGGACGCAATGCCGCAAAGCCGCCGCGCCGCGGGCATCGGCAGGTATGCCGCTTTAAAAAGCCAGGTATGCCGCTTTAAAAAGCCAGGTATGCCGCTTTAATCTCGTTTTTCTTGTGCTGAAAGATGGACATCGGCCTGCGCCGGTGTGACGTGCTGTATGGGGACAGCATGCGCGCCCCATCGCGCCTGTGTCCTGTCACAAAAAAATCGTCACACCGGCGCAGGCCGGTGTCCAGATTCTTTAAGAATATTACAGCGCGCGGGCATCCAGCATCGCCCGCTCGGCGATGTCGGTGTAGTCCATCTGCTCTTTCTGGAATTTTTCAAGGCTGGCCAGAATCTTCTGGCTGAGCGCATCGCCCGCGGCAATGTCATTGATGACCTTGCGCGACAGGGTTTTCAGCTCTTTCAAAACTTCGCGCGGGAAGGGGCGGACATCCACCTTGAATTCCCCGCGCAGGCGCGCAAGGGCGCTGCCGCTGCGTGCGGCCATTTCGCTGGTCATGTTCACGGTGGCGGCCTGACAGGCGATGGTGACGATTTCCTGCAAATCCGCCGGCAGTTCGCCAAAGGCTTTAAGATTGACGAAGCAATCCAGAATAGCGTTCGGTTCGTGCCAGCCGGGGTAGTAGTAATACTTCGCCGCCTTGTGAAAACCGAAGGCAAGGTCGTTATAGGGGCCTACCCATTCAAGCGCGTCAATCGTGCCGGATTGCATGGAGGTCAAAAGCTCCCCGCCCGGAATATTGACGACTGTCGCGCCCGCCGCGCGCGCGACTTCACCGCCAAGGCCGGGCATGCGCAGTTTGAGGCCTTTGTAGTCCGCGATGCTGTTAATCTCGCGGTTGTACCAGCCGCCCATTTGCGTGCCGCTGTTGCCGCCCGAAAAAAACTTGCAGCCCATGGTGGCGTAAACTTCGTCGCAGAGCGCCTGTCCGCCGCCGTAATAAATCCATGCGTTTTGTTCCTGCGCGACCAGCCCGAAGGGGATGGAGGAAATAAACTGCGCCGCAGGCGTTTTCCCTTTCCAGTAATAAGACGCGCCATGCCCCATTTCGACCGAGCCGTTGCCGACCGCGTCAATCGCATCGAAGGCGGGCACAAGCTCGCCCGCGCCGTAAACATCAACGCTCAGGCGGCCGTCGGATGCTTTGGTGATAAACTCCGCAATCTTTGCCGCGCCCGTGCCAAGGCCGGGGAAGTTTTTCGGCCATGTCGTGGTCATGTTCCATTTGCGCAAGCCTTTAGCGATGGCGGGCGCGGGGAAGGCGGCGGCTGTGCCGCCCGCAAGCGCACCTGCAAAGGCGGCGGTTTTAATGAAGTCGCGGCGTTTCAAGGGCGGTTCTCCTTGCTGTCAAAATGAAGCGGTATTGAAATCTTTCCACTCATTTTCTAGCAAAATCTCGAGGGGCTGGAAACGGGCTTTATAGGCCATCTTGCGCGATGCAGCAATCCAGTAGCCGAGATAAAGATAATCTTTTCCGCGCGCCTGCGCCGCTGCGGCAAGGCTTAAAATCATCCATGTGCCAAGGCTGCGTGCCGAGAGCGCGGGGTCAAAAAAACTGTAAACGGCGGATACGCCATCTTGCATGTCGTCATAAAGCATCGCGCAGACAATCGCGCCGGTATCGTCCGCAGCGGTCATCAACCGCGCGTGCCCTGTGTGCTGCTCTATCATGTCGCGCAAATCGTTTGCCCCCATATCCGCCATGCCGCCGTCCGCGTGGCGGCTTTGCTGGTAACGGTGGAACAGGTCAAAAAGCACAGGTGATGAAAGGGCGTCGCCATGCACGGGTGTCAGGTTTTCGTTCTTGCGCAAAATGCGCCGCGCGGCGGCGTCGGGCGTGAAGCCGCTGAGCCGCAGGCGCACGCTTTTGCAGGCCTTGCACGCGGCGCAGTGCGGGCGATACAGCATGTTCTGGCTGCGGCGGAAACCGTTTTGCAAAAGCGGGTTGAGCGCAGGCGCCGTTTTTTTATCCAGAAAGGTTAGCACGCGCCGCTCCTGCAGGTTGGGCAGGTAGGGGCAGGGCGATTCCGCCGTCAGATAAAATTCAAGCGGCGTTTCTTCTGTGTCTGGCGGAGAGGTTGTCACGGGAAGTAGATAACGCCTTCTTCGCGGCGGCGGTTCGCCGGCTCGTCTTTTTTCGGCGTTGTTTTGGGCGGCGGTTTTTTCTCCGCGCGCGGCGTGGCGGGCGCAATCGACTGTTTCAGCAAAATGATGCTGATGCGGCGGTTGCGGGCATTTTCGGGGTCGTTCGGCACCAAAGGCTCGCGGTCGGCTTTGCCCTGCACGTTTTCAATGCGCACAGGGTCCAGCGGCGCGGCCAGCATCACGCGGCGGCTGGCATTGGCGCGGTCGGCAGACAGTTCCCAGTTGCCGTAGGTATTGTCGCGGCC
>DDBY01000160.1:6342-7057 GCA_002334985.1 Micavibrio sp. UBA2020 | reverse complement strand
GGCTGTATAAACGCCCCGCCGCCGGAGGCCAGCACAATCGGCGCACCTTGCAATAACCGCTGCATGACTTTCAGCTCGCCTTTGCGAAACTCCGCTTCGCCGAATTCTGCAAAAATATCCGGAATGGTCATGCCCGCCGATTTTTCGATTTCATGGTCGGCATCCACAAACGGCACCCCCATCAGGCGCGCCAATTCGCGGCCGACGCGGCTTTTGCCCGCGCCCATCAGCCCCACAAGTACGATTATTGGCAAGGTTTTTGGCATTTTTTCCCGTTATTCCAGTGCTTTAATCTGCCTGTTTCCGGCGTTGAAATCAAGCCAAGCGCCATATTTTGCACTTATGAAAAAATATATTGACTTATGGTATGCGCCAGCGTAAAACATTATGCAGCTTTATGGTATTTAACCTTGGTCGGGCGCTTAAACTCGTTTTGAGAATAAACGGGCAAGGCGCGAAAAAGGAAAACCGGAGCCAAAAACCGCCAAATATGTTGAAAACGCAAACACGTTTGAGGCATATTCAAAACGACAACAACGCGCGGTAAAAGAAAAAGAAGGCACACATGTCAAAACTCCTGACCTCCCTTGTTTTTCTCGCGTTTGTTTTTGCCGCCGGCGGCTTTGCGGTTCTGGCAGTCTGGGATGTTCCCGTTGCCCAGACGACCGTGGAAAAGACGCTGGACAGCAGTGCGTTCCTGAACCGGAACATCTGA
>DDBY01000160.1:0-5986 GCA_002334985.1 Micavibrio sp. UBA2020 | reverse complement strand
CGGGCACCAAGGCGGTATCATCGCCCTAAGGTACTCAAAAACAGTCGTTTTCGGGTACAGGGGGGCGGACAGACGGCCTTATACGGGATATGACGGAAAATCGTGAAAATTTCATGGCTTTAGGCAAATTCTTGATTTTTGACCTTAAGTTCAGTGAATACTAAAAATAAATTTTCACATATTCCCTCTTGCAATTCCCTCGGGGATACGGCTTTATGTCTTAAAGTTCACTTGTTACGGAGGTGTACAGCTCAAAATAAGCCAATAAATCAAAGGCAATTGAGTTGTGCTCAGAAACTTTACAAAGGAGAAACACACTATGGCTCGTCCAGGTCGTCCCAGAATGCCTAAAGCCCCCCTGCCCGGGAGCGTCGAGGGCTTTCTCGATATGCTCATCGCCGAACGCGGCGCTGCGCTGAACACCCGCCACGCCTACGAACGTGACCTCGCTGACGTCTGCGCTTTTCTGAAAAAGAGCGGCAAAGACATCGACAGCGCGACCACGGCTGATCTCAAAGAATATCTGAACGAACTCAGCGATCGCGAAAATGCGAAAAGCAAGGGCGGCGGCAAAACGGCCGTTCGTACCATCGCTCGCCGCATCTCTGCGCTGCGCCAGTTCTTCGGCTTCCTGGTTTCCGAAGGCAAACGTCCGGAAGACCCGACGTCCACCATCGAAAGCCCGAAGCAAACCCGTACTCTTCCGAAAATTTTGAGCGAAGATGAAGTCACCGTACTCATCAACACCGCTCAGAAGCAAGGCGGCCCGGAAAGCATCCGCCTTGTTGCCCTGCTCGAGATTCTCTATGCGACAGGCCTGCGCGTTTCCGAACTCGTTGGTCTGCCCCTCACCGCCATCGGCCCCGACAGCCGTTACCTGACTGTCGAAGGCAAAGGTGGCCGTGAACGCATGGCGCCCCTCTCCGAGCCGGCTCAGAAAGCGATGCGCGCATACATGGAAATTCGCACGAAATTCCTGATGCCGGATCGCGCCGAATCGCAAAGCAAGTGGCTGTTCCCGTCGCGTACGTCGGAATCCGGCCACCTGACCCGCCAGCGTTTCGCCCAGCTGCTGAAAGAGCTGTCCCGCAATGCCGGTATTGATCCGGAGCGCGTCAGCCCGCACGTTCTGCGCCATGCCTTCGCAACCCACCTGCTCAAGCACGGTGCGGATCTGCGTTCGGTGCAGAAAATGCTTGGCCATGCAGACATCGCAACGACCCAAATCTACACGCAGGTCGTCGGCGATCAGGCCAAAGAAGCTGCTGAGAAGCATCCGCTCGCGCAGAAAGCGAACGGCTAACCACCCCATTTGCATACCGCTGCCTGTTCCGGGGCATGTATGTGAATAAAATTGAAGAAGGACGCTTTCCCAACCGAAAGCGTCCTTTTTCTATGCCTCACCCCAAAGTCTATGTAAACAGGGGTTTGCGGTGTTTCCTTGAATATAAGGCATATTTCGCTATACTGCGGCCTTTCTGGCGCTGTCTTGCCGCGCCGCCTATGACACAACGGAAAGCACTCATGGTCTATCATCTGGAATTTGAAAAACCCATCGTTGAACTGGAAGCAAAAATTGCCGAACTGGGGCAGCTGTCCAACAGCGGCGATATGCAGGAAGAAATCACCCGCATGCGCGAGAAGTCCGAGCGCATTCTTATCCAGACCTATTCCAAACTGGCGCCCGACCAGAAAGTGCAAGTGGCCCGCCACCCCAGTCGTCCGCACTTCCTTGATTACACCAAACGCCTTATTCAGGATTTTACCCCGCTGGCGGGTGACCGCTATTTCGGCGAAGATGCTGCGCTTTTGGGCGGCCTTGGCCGTTTCCGCGGGCAGAGCGTCGTTGTCATGGGGCAGGAAAAAGGCCACGATACCCAAACCCGTATTCACCACAATTTCGGCATGACCAAACCCGAAGGCTACCGCAAAGCGCAGCGCCTGCTTGCCATGGCCAGCCAGTTCAAATTGCCGGTCATCACGCTGGTCGATACCGCAGGCGCCTTCCCCGGCATCGAAGCGGAAGAGCGCGGCCAGTCCGAAGCCATCGCCAAGTCCATCGAATCCTGCCTGCGCGCCGAAGTGCCCGTCGTATCGACGATTATTGGCGAAGGCGGTTCGGGCGGCGCTATCGCCATCGCCACCGCCGACCGCGTCATGATGCTGGAGCATTCCATCTATTCCGTCATTTCACCCGAAGGCTGCGCATCCATCCTCTGGCGCTCTGCCGAATTCGCGAAGGACGCCGCGCGCGCGCTGAAACTGACAGCGCAGGATTTGAAGCAACTGGGCATCATCGATACGATTATCGAAGAGCCCATGGGCGGCGCCCACCGCGAGCCGGAGCGCACCATCGATGTCGTCGGCGATTATATCGAACGCGCACTGGCGGAGCTGAAACCCCTCGACGGCGCCACCCTCAAAACCCGCCGCCGCCAAAAATTCCTTGAAATGGGGCATACGGTTTAACCAGTCCCGCTCGCCCTTCCCGCTTCGATAGCTATAAAAAGCCACAGCAACCCCATCGGCTGCTGTGGCTTTTTAAATCTGTATTCTTCTTTTTGTCATACCGGCGCAGGCCGGTATCCAGCCTTGATTTCTAAAGTCCAGTAGTCCTTGATTTATAAATGGCGCTACGCGCACTGGATACCGGCCTGCGCCGGTATGACGCGGTGCTTTATTATTTTGTAGCTGCGGGTTTTGCGGCCGCTGTTTCGGGGCGGGCTTTTTGGTGCAAACGGTCCAGCATTTCGCGGATGGGCGAGCCGAGGCGGTAAACCGCCGGCTGCGTATGAATGGCCCAGTCCAGCACGCGCGCCATGGCGGGCGATTGTGCAATCGCGTTATCACGGTATTTTTCGTAGGTAACGCCCGCGTAGGGGTTCGGCATAAAGCGCGGTACGGTCACAACCGCCACCACAAAAACACCCATCATCACCGCCTGCACAGGCAAACGCATATATCCCGGCATCAAATGCCTGCGCATCAGCGCGGCTATCCCTGCGCGCACCATGATGTTCCACCAGCGCAGCAAGGTCAAAAGAACGACCAGCAGCGAAATAATCAGCGCGACAGCGGGAATATAAACCGCACGCGCATAATCTTTGCCCTTTTCCGCCAGCGGCTGGCCGTTGGCGTATTGCTGTTTTTCCGCTTCGATATCGCCGAGCATGTTATCGACTATCTGGCGATAGCGCGGCAAAATCATTTTCTTGAAAAACACATCGGGCGACATCACCAGTTCATCCACGGACGGCAGCGGCGGAATGCCTGCGGCCTCGAAAAATTCGGGTATCGACAGGCCGGGACGCATGCCTGCGGGCGCTTTCTTTTTCCATTTGCGGTCGATTTCCTGGCGTATCAGCACCTCCACCGTCTGGCGGAAAGATTCCGGTTCGTAATACCAGTTGACGGGCAAGGTCAGCCCGGCATCCGGTATTTTGGTCGTGATATATTCCTGCACTTTTTCGCGCAGTTTCAGCTGCGTCGGATAGGCCGCCACAAATTCCGCCCGCGTCTGTATATCGGGCGTATAGCCGCCGGAGCGTGCCGCGAATTCCCGCTCCGCATCCGACGCCACATCGGCGACGATGCTGCGCTCCTTGCCTTGCAACAGCGGCGGGCAATTCCGCGTGGCGCAATATTCGCGCAGACGCTCTTTATAGGGCGCAATGCGCTGTATCATGCCAAGGCCGCTCGCGCTTATGCGCTGCTGATATTCGCGCACGCCCGCCTTATATCTTTTCCAGCCGTTGTCGATTTCCTTTTCGACTTCGGCGACGGCTTTGCGGCTTTCTTTTTCCACTTCTTCCTGCGACATCGCACGGTCGTATTCTTCGGACGCCTTTCTATAGGGCATATAGTACCGGTCAATCATCTGCTGCTGGATATTGGTGCGCTCTTCGGACACTTTTTCAAGATAGCGGTCGTATTGCGCGCGCGGGGAAAACCACATGCCGCGCGATGCCACGCTTTGCACCATCTTGTCCTTGTTTTCTTCCATGTCCGCACGGATGCCTTCGGGGCTGAGCATCCACATGCTGCCCAGAATAATGCGTGCTGACTTCACGCTGTCGAGTTCGTCTTCAGCATCGCAAAGCGCCAGTTCTTCAAGGTTGATGGTGCAGTTTTCAAGAATGGAGCGCAGCAAAAGCACATAGCGTGCATTCACACGCTGTTCCCACGTCGTGCGCTCGATAAGCGCCTGTTCAATCAGCAGCTTCTGCCCCAGAAACACCGCAGGCCAGACGATAAGAAACAGGCTGACCACATTCACAAAAACATTCCGCCCCCGCCCGATGGCCGAGCCATAGGCCACCCCCAGCGCAGGCGCCATCGACAGCAGAATATCTTTGCCGGACGGCGTGATGGGGAAACTGCCAGGCCCTGCAATCGTCGCCCAGAAAATCACCATCATCGGCACCAGCGCCAACAGGCCGACCATATAGTAAAGCCAGCGCAGCCGCCCCGCCGTGACATGAAACGACGACGACGCGAAAAGCCCCAGCACCAGAAGAAAACACCCGCCCGCCGATACGCTGCGGCCGAAGACCTGCAAATCTTCCATCTTCGCAGGGTCGGAGCGCACACTGCCCGCGATATCAAGCAGCGACATGTTGAATTCAATTTCCGCCACCAGATAGCCAAGACTGAGCAGCAGCAAAATCCCCGCGCCGCTGAAAGCTTTTTTGGCAAATCCCCAAACAGTCGCCAGCTGCGCGCGGACAGCAGGCGGCAACAGCGGTTGGCGCTGGGACTTTTTGCGTATCTTGCTTTTTTGCGGCAGCTTGTTTGTGCCTGTTTTTTCTGCAGGCGCGCTGGCCAGATTTTCATCCGGCCATTCCGCCGCAAAATCATCGTAAACGCCTGTATCGGGCGGCGTCAGAATAGAAACCTCGCGGTCTTCGTCCACAGCCTCGGGCGGCACGACATCTAGCGGCACGGCGTTCGCATCCGGCGCAGCTTCATGGCCATGCCCGTCCGCCGCACTGGCAGATGCGTTTTCAGGCGGGCGCGCGGCCGCCGGCTTTTCGGGCGTGGCATCATTGCTCATGCCTTCAGCTTAGCACGGGAAGAAACCCCGCCGCCAATCCGTTTTTCACCTAAGCCTCAGCCTAAACCATTGTTCGGCCGCGCAGTTTACGCCGTAATTTTATGGGGAATCTGGGCGCTTTCCTGCGCTTTACTCTCCCCGCCACGCGCCGCTTTTATCTGGCGCTGCACGGATGTCACCTGCTGGCTGGTGCGCGCGGCGGTGCGGTAGTATTCCATCAGGAACACGCGCAGCGCGGCGGTAAACGAAGCGCCCGGCTCTTTCAGGTCATGCACGGCGCCGCAAAGGTCGTGGATGCTGCATGTCTCCAGCTCCGCAACTTCGCGCAGGGCGTGCCACATTTCCGGCTCCAGCCGCACGCTGGTGCGCCGTTCGTGAATGCGCACGTTTTTGCTGACCAGCGCGCCCTGCTGCACAGCCTTGCGTGCGGCCTGTACGGGTAGTTTGTCTTGTTGGTTGTGACTATAAGAAGAGTGTTGAAATGCCTCGGCCATAAGTATCCCCCTTTGATTTAAAAAGACGTGTCATGAAAAAATCTCGTGCAAAAATAAAATCTGTTTTTATGGCAGTGCCCGCATGCGGGCAGAGACGGCCTTAAAACCGCCCCTTAGTGGTACTGTATGCGTACTCTAGAATGCAACCCCTCTTATTACAACTATAAATTGAATTAATTAAAATTTTACAACAATTAGATGTACCGCGTTGCATCATATTGTGTGTGACTTGCCTGCGCGTGCAGCAATCTGAAAAATACAGCCCGCAAAACAACCGCTTCTCCGCCCGCCCTGTCCTACGCGGCTATGCGGACTATTTTTAACCCCGCATACACTGCGCTGCCGCGATTCCGGCAAAACAGACGGAATCGGCAGGCCGCATAAAAATTCCCCCTGCGTTTTCAAAGGCAAAGCAGCGTTTTTGCCCCGCGCCACCTTG
>DDBY01000098.1:5385-16019 GCA_002334985.1 Micavibrio sp. UBA2020 | reverse complement strand
AATTCATCCTGTTTCTGGATGTTGCCGTAAACGCCGCGCAGGTTTGCCATCAGAACGCCGCGGATTTCCAAAAGTTCATCCGTACCGCCAAGGTCTTTCAGGCTGTCGTATTTCAAAAGCTCGGCAATCGGCTTTTTGTCGCCGCTCAGCTTCGCTTCTTTGTAGTCGGGCGGGAAGATGCCGTTTTGTTCGCAAAGCGCAATCAGCGTCGCGCCCGTGACCGGCATGCCGACGGTGTCGTTGGTGATGCTTTCTTGCACTTTACGCGCAAGGTTGGCGCCGAAACGGTACCAGCCGGGCGCAGGCTCGCTAATCGCATCACGGTTCAGCCCCTTGAACGCAGCGGATACATCCAGCGACAATGTCGCACTCTTGGCCGGACGCACTTCGGGCATGGACTGCACGGCGTGGTTATAATCGTCGATGACGGTACGGAAGGTTACGCGAACCTTGCGCGCACCTGCCGTAATTTCATCGGCCATGCTGGCGTATTTTTTATCGGCCAGCATTTCAGATTCAGGGTCGGCCAGTTTGGCGCGGTCAGACAGATAATCCGCGTACTGGTTAATCGCCTGCACCGTTTCCTGAAAGTTTTGCAGGAAATAGATTTCATGCGGCGGAATCGCTTTTTGCTCGGCCGAGGTCAAACCCAGTTTGCGGATTTGCACCAGCCAGTCGGCGAATTCAGCCGGCTTGGCTTTGGCGTGGTCTTCGAACAGGTTATAAAGCGTCACCACCGGCAAGCCCGTCCAGACCTGAGAAATACGGTGTTTCCAGTCGCGCAGTTCCGGCTCGCCGATGCGGTGCGGTTTCAGGCGGTCTTCCATCGAGAAAGACAGTTCCTGCGTCGTGTCGCCGTCCACCGTGTCGTTGCCGGCGATACCGATGTGCCAGCCGACCTTCACGTCATCGCGCGTGATGGTCAGTGTTTTCGGGCTTTCGCCGTCGCCGTTTTCGGCCATTTCGTTGTGAATGGTCACATAGTCGCGCTGGCCGTTGGCGAATTCGAGGAAGGTCTGGAATTTATCCAGCGTCCCGCGTTTGGATTTGTTAAATTCGTCGAGGAACAGCGGGCGGCCGGTGCGGACGGATTCAAACACCTCCCCCGGCACGGTTTTGATACCGAAGGCGTTGTTCTGCACATCGATACCTTCGCGGGCATAGATGGCTTCCATCACTTTTTGCGCGCGGATAATCGCATCGCCGCGGTCTTCGACCGCCGATGTCTTTCCGCCCTCGTCCGTCGCGGTGCGGCGCTGGCCGATGGCGTCCCAGTTGATGCGGTTTTGACCGTCTTTGGTCACGACGGAATCCGGGAAGGCCGCTTTCAGGTCATCCAGCGTCTGCTGGCTGACTTTGCCCTGCGCAACGCGCTGGTCGAATTGTTCCTTCACGCCCTTGCCGTAGTCGATGACGGTGCGGAAGAACAGCTCGCGCATGTTCATGCCGCCGCAATCGACCATAATCGGGCCTTCGGGGTGGGTCATGTTACCCACCATGCGGAAGATATGCGATTTACCAGACGACGCATCGCCGAAAATCGTCATGATGCGGTTTTTGCTTTCGGGGCGCGTCTTGGCCAGAAGGTCGCGCAGCATCAGCATCATCGACGGTGTCGGCATCTGGCGGTAGAGAATACCGTTTACCCGCTCCATCGACTGTTCCGAATAGACGGACATGGAACCGGCTTCTTCGATGACCTGCACCACATGTTCCATGCGGCCATTGGCGCCCTTGCGCACTTCAGCCATGGGATATGGCAAGCCGGGGAAGCCCACAGGGACGCGCAGCCCCTTCAGCTGTTCCGACGTCAGCTCGCTGATGTTGCGGCTGCTGAGCGAGACTTTTTGTTCGTTTTCGCTGGCCATCTCTGTCTCCTGTTTTTCTATCCGTTCAATTCTGTCTTTTCTATCTGTGTATCTTGTGTTTCGCGCCTAGTTCGTCAGGTCGCGGTGCAGTTTTTTAAGCTCCCGCCGCTTGACCTCATCCGCTTCGGAGCGGACTTTAAAGCTGCGCACACGCTTCAGCATCAAATGCGCAAGGTCGAGCGGAATACGCTGCGGGTCGTTGCCGTGCATGATGCCGACAATGCGGCTGCCCGTGCGGTCGATAACGCCCTTGAATACTTTTTCCATTTCCGTCGCGCCTTCGCCGCGGTTGTTGAGCACCGCAACGTCGATGGAAATATTTTTACCCTTGCGGCTGACGGTTTCCAGCGCCTTGGTCGCTTCGGCCTTGTCGAAAATATCACCGTCGGAAAAGACCAGCATGTGCGATGTTCCGCTGACCGTGCCGTTTCTGTTGCGATGTTCGGCCATGCTTTCGATGGTTTTGACGATACCCGGCGCAAGGTCGGTGCCGCTGCGCGTACCGTTGCGCAGCGTTTCGAGTTTGGCGCCCACTTCGCGCGGCTTACTTTCGGGCGTTGCCACCACCAGCGGCACGGCGTCACCCCACATGACTATATAGGCGTCGATGCCGGCCTTGCGGCAGGCCATGTAGCCGATGGCCGCGCTTTGCAGCGCCGCCTCCATCGCCGTCACGCCATTTGCAAGGCGCACCGTGGGCATGGAACCAGAGCCGTCAATCATGAACACAACTTCAATCGTGCTTTCGGTGCTATGCGCGACGTCTTCTTCGAATTTTTTGAAATCGTCCGGCGTCAGGCGCTGGCCCGTCGCCTTGCGGAATTTGGTTTCCAGCATTTTATCGCGGTTCAGGCGCGACAACACGTCACCGTCTTCGGCCATGAAATCGAGGCTTTTGGACTGGCGCATAATCTGGCGGCGCTGTTCGGAGCGGATGTTTTTATAAGCCTGCGCCGTGCGGTTGACGACGGGCGCCAGCTCAATCATGCGGCGGTTGAAATCGCTCCAGTCCCCCTTGGCGAGGGCGGCCAAATCGACACCGCGGTTTTGCCCGCCCTGCGAAGACAAATCGCCCGGCTTGGATTTCGGCATATTTTTTGCCGCTTCCTTCATCGCCTGCTTTTGTTCTTCGGACATGTTTTCGTCGATGACATCTTTATTCTTCATGTCGCCGACTTTTTTCGGGTCTCTGGGCTGCTGCGGCTCTTCGTCGCGGTCCCAGCCGGGGCCGCCGCGGCCTTCCGCGTCCTTGCCGTCGGGGCCTTTTTCTTCGCCCGCATCGTCGTTGCCCTGACCCTTGCCGTTCTTGGCGTCGTTTTTGTTGTCGAGGTCTTCTTTTTCCTTCGGCGTTTTGGCCATGCCGCCGATTTGTTCTTTCAGGTCGTCGTCAAGTTCCTGCGGCGTATCATCATCGCCCGCACCACCCGCGCCGGTTTCGTTGTTGTTTTCTTCCGGCTCCCCGCCGCCTTCGTTCTCGTCGCCTTCACCACCTGAAGACGGGGCGTTATCGTCATCGCCGCTCATATCCGGCATACCGCCGCCGCCCTGCGGGCCGTCGGGGAAACCGTTTTGTTTTTCCTGCTTCTGCTGGCCCTTGCCGCTGCCTTGGGATTGGCCTTGCTGGTTGCCTTGCTGCTGGCCCTCTTGACCTTCTTGGCCTTCCTGTCCCTGACCTTCCTGTCCCTCGCCGCTTTGCCCCTGCTGGCCTTGTTGCCCCTGCTGGTTGCCCTGCTGCTGGCCTTGCTGTTTGCCCTGCTGCGGCTGATTTTTCTGGTTCAGGCGGTTTTCAACCTGACGCTCAAACTCTTTCATTATCACGTCGGCATAGGGCTTGATATAGATATCCCAGATTTGCCCCATAATCTGGCCGCGTTTGGCCGCCATATCGGCCACAATCGCACGATAGCTGTCTTCGACGTTGTCATGCGGCGGGCGCGGTACCAGACGGTCGGCCGGCTGCGGCTGCAGCGTACGCACACTGTCGCCAATCCCCGCCGACAAATCGCAGAGGTACTGGAAAGCATCGCGGCCATTCGCATCGGGCACTTTGGACATATCGACCGTCTTGCGCAGGTCGTCGGGGAAGACGCGGAAACGTTCCCAGTTTTTATCTTTGTCGGTGAAAAGCCCGTTCTTCTCGTATCCCGCCAGCAGCGAGGCACGCGTCACCATATTGTACATACGGTGCGCCATTTCGAACGAGATATCGCCTTTTTTGATTTTATCGATGTCTTTTTGTTCCAGCGGGTTTGTCATGAGCTGTATCAGCTCTTTCATCCGCTTTTCGCGCTCGCCCTCGGCGACACGTTTCATGATTTTATCGATGATGGAGCTATCACCGCCATCCGGCGCCTGGTCGGTTTTGACCTTCACGGGCATTTTGGCATCGTCGCCGCGCAGGATTTCGCCATAGCCGCGCAAAATCATCGCCACATGGTTCAGCGAATAGCCCATGTCCTGCGGCAGGCGGTGTTTCATGTCGATGGCGAACTGGTCGACGCAGATGTCCTCCATCGAGTTCCATGCCTGATGCCACAAATTCCACTCGGCCACTTCCAGCGCCAGCTGCTTTTGCTCTTTTTTGGTCTTTTTGGGCTTTGCGCCTTTGTCGCTGCTGACCGTGCTCGGGTCAACCAGCGCTTCGACTTTTTTGTAAAGTTCCTGCATGCGCGGCGGATAGCTGCCGTCGCTCAGCTCGCTATGGCCGATTTCGTGCAGGTGCACAGCCCGCACATGTTCAAACCCCGTCAACAACATGTAGTAAAGGTCGAGGTTGATATGGTTTTTGATAGGGTGGTGATAAAACCACGAACCGGGCGCGCCCCAATCGAACGTCACATCGTCGTTCTGCATCGAGGCGGACAAAACCTTGGCCACGCCGATGGCTTCGTTGTGCACACCGACGGAGCCTTCCAGCTGTTTCCACAGCGTGCTGCGCTCAATCGGCTCCTTCCCTGCATCCATCGCGCGCGCGAGGGTTGCGGCCCACAAAAGCTGTTTGGCGGGGGTATTCAATTCGATATCAAGGTCGTTATCGACAGCACGGGCATCCACCGCCTTGCGCGCCACGGCCAGCTGCGCCGAAATATCCTCGACCACCGACAGGCGGGCGGTAAAATCGTCGAATTGTTCCTGGGTGAATTTCTGTTGCTGGGTGGCGGTTTTAAGCTCGATACGCAGGTTCGTCAGCGGCATGGCGGCGATGCGATCCATCTCCTCCCCGCGACTGCCGAAAAGGCTGTCTGCTGCTTTTTTAAAGTTATCGAGCATCTGCGTTACGCCGTATTCTTTCCCTTATTATTACAGTCCATAGATGAGGCCGGAGCTGTGTCCGGACACTCACATTATTTTCTATAATAATTAAATTACAGTTAATTTCCAGAGATTTCGATTTACGATTCATAACATATTGATTTCCCTAAAATAAAGACAAATAAAACACCGCCGGAAGCGCCCTTGAAAAATCCTGAAAATATTAGAGAATTTTAAAATATTTTCGGTGTATTGTTATTTTATTACGCCTTTTTCCGGCGTGCCCCGCCCCTCCGGCGGCGGCTTTTTCAGGGGTTCGTGCATGTTCCAGAAAGACTTCTTCAAGTTGACAGGGCTTTATACCCTCGGCGTCATCGGCATTTTCTATGCGTGCTGGATGGTGCTGCAATGGGTGCTGCCGGAAGCGCGGCTTGACCTTGTGCAAACCCTCTCCACCGCCTTCGGCATTAACCTGCCGAATGACATGGACCTGACCGCGGCCGAAGAAGAAGGCCGTATGTTCTCGGTCGTCATCGTCATCGCGGCGCTGTCCATCGGGCTTATCCTGCTGAACGTGTTTTTCAGCGCGGTCATCACGGCACGTTTTATCCGGCCGAAGGTGAAGCTGCTGACGTCATCGCGCGGCGTGCTGAGCACCACTTGGAACCCCGCCACCCCCTATATGCTGGTGCGGATGTCGAATTTCTATGGCGCCGACCTTGTGGATGTGAACGTCAATGTGGTTTTAACGGTCGAGGAAGTACGCCAGAGCGGCGCGGGCACCGAACAGTTCATGTGCTACCTGCCCGTGCAGGATTTCACCCCGCAACGTATTCTGGTCATGGAACAGCGCACCCCGTGGAGCCTTGCCGTGCCTGCCGACATTCTGCTCGGCAATTCGCTGACCAAGAACTATCACTTCAAACCGGGCAAGCCGATTGTGGCTTCTTTCTCCGCCGGCAAGAAAATCCTGTCGGTCAAGCGCACGCTGCAAATTCTTATTCAGGGCACGGATGCGCGCTCCTACTCCCACTTCGTTATCCACCGCCGCATCCCGATTGACGAACAGGACGGCAGCAAATACAACCTGCTGCTGCACAAAGGCTCGTTCAAATCCCTGCCCCTGCGCATCGAAGACGAAAGCGATTTGGAGCAAGTCACCGATTAGCTCAAACCGGCTGCAGGCTGGGACGAACAGCCGATTGCCTTTTGAATACAAAAAAACCGGCGCGCTTTGGCGGCCGGTTTTTTTGTATGCGGTTATATCAGCTGCCCATTAGAACGAAATGAAAAGCCCGCCGTTAACCGAAATATTGGTGCCGGTGATGTACCCAGCGCGGTCGTCGCACAGAACGCCGACGACATAGGCGATTTCTTCCGGCTGTGCCATGCGGCCCATGGGGATTTGCGCGACAATCTGGTCGGAGATGTCTTGCGGGATGGCCTTGGTCATCGCCGTTTCGACATAGCCCGGCGATACGGAATTCACCGTCACGCCCTTGCGCGCGGTTTCCTGCGCCAGCGCCATGGTAAAGCCATGCACGCCCGCTTTGGCCGCGGAATAGTTGGTCTGGCCGAACTGGCCTTTTTTGCCGTTAACCGACGAGATGCTGACCACGCGGCCGAAGCCTGCATCGGTCATGCCATCGATGAACTGCTTGGTCACGTTGAACAGGCTGTTGAGGTCCACGTTGAGAACAGCGTTCCAATCCGCTTCGGTCATTTTCTTCAGCGTTTTGTCGCGCGTGATGCCCGCGCAATTGACCAGCGCCTGCACCGTGCCGTGTTTTTCGCGGATGGTTGCGGCCATTTGTTCGCACGACGCGAAAGACGCCACATCGCCGGAAATAATGTTGATATCAACGCCTGCCGCCTGCCATTCGGCCAGACGTTTTTTGGCGTTCTCTTCTTCGGCAGGGTGATAGCCTGCAAGGACGCTGTAGCCTTTTTGCGCGAGTTCGGCGCAAATCGCGGAACCGATGCCGCCGACGCCGCCCGTTACCAGAGCCAGTTTTTTGGTCATTTTTTATACCCCGGAGATTAAGTTGCTGTTGAGTGTTCGAAGCCGGTTACATGCGCCGCAGAGAATACGCGATGAACGCGAAGGGCGGCATGAGGCAGTCCGTGATGGTACAAAATCTGGACTTGCGCGGCGGCTGAGTCAAGAGCGTCCGCAAAAGTCCGAAGTCGCGGGGACAAACCCACAAAAGCAGAAAACGGGGGCATTTCGCCCATAGGCCAAAATGCGCCCCGTTTCCGGTATTCGTCTTAAGCGGCTGCTTTTTTGTCCGCTTTTTTCGCCATGTCGTTACCGGCGGTTTTCAGCGCGGTTTCGAACAGCTGGTTGTAGGTTTTGCCAGCGTCAGCGAGGATGTCTGCATAGGAGCGGCTGGAGTCGGTCAGTTTCTTGCTGACTTCTTGTGCCCATTCAGCTTGCAGCGCGGTGAAAGCTTTGACGTCTTTGGTCTGGGCGAGTTCTTCGGCGGTTGCCGTAGCGGACTCAACCAGAGCGGTCGTCAGCTCAACTTGCTCTTTCATCAGCTTTTCGCTGAGTTTCAGGTTGGCTTCGCCGAGTTTTTTCCAGCTTTCCAGCGTTTGCTGGCTGAACTTGGTGAGGTTCTCGAGGATTTCGTTTTGCATGTGTCATCTCCTTTTAGAGAGTGGATGAGGTAGTGCGAGTAATGGTTAAAAGAATCAGCTGTTGCACCGCAACATTGCTGCAATGCACCATATAGCGTTTTGGCCCCTCTTGTCAAGAGGGGCCAAAACGGCAAATATCCAGCTAATTGAAGTATATAGATATTACTGGCGCTTTTTCTTCAGGTCCGCCTCGGCATCCGGAGCTTCTTCCGGCTTGCCGGCGGGGCGCATGCCCGTGGTGGCAAGGTCAAAGAAACGCTGCTGCATGCCCTTCCAGAAATCCAGATTGCGCTCGGTCATATCCTGCATGACGCGGGACATGGGGTTGTCCATCATGCCGGCCATGTAGCGTTTCTGGTGTTCGGTGAAAATCTGGAGGTTTTTCTCCAGGAACTCGCCAAACAGGTTCTTGGCGGCATCGTCATAGAAGCCGATGAATTTGGTCAGCATCTCGGTCGTGAAAATAGGGCTTTCGCCGTTTTCCTGCTCGATAATGATTTGAATCAGGATGGAACGGGTGATGTCCTCGCCGCTTTCGGCATCCACCACCTTGAAATCCAGCCCCTCGCGGATGAGCTGATAAACAGCCGCCAGCGTGATGTAGGAGCTTTTCTCGGTGTCATAGAGACGACGGTTCGGGTATTTTTTTATAATCCGCATTTCCTGTTACCTTGTTGCTGCCCTTCTTCGAAGGGGGGTTGCGAGACCTTCTGCGAAGGGCTTAATCCATGAAGTGGCCACCATTGGTGGCAAGGTTTGCACCGGTGATGAAACCGGAACTCTCGTCAGCCAGAAACGCCACCACATGGGCGACGTCTTCCGGCTTGCCGAAACGGCCGACGGGGATTTGCGACATGATACCCATGCGGATATTCTCCGGCACGCCCTGTATCATGTCGGTATCGATATAACCGGGGGAAACCGTATTGACGGTCACGCCCTTTTTGGCGACTTCCTGCGCCAAAGCCTTGGTAAAGCCGTGCATCCCCGCCTTGGCGGCTGAATAGTTGACCTGACCGAACTGGCCTTTCTGCCCGTTGATGGAGGAGATGTTGACGATGCGGCCAAACCCCGCCTCCAGCATGAAATCCAGCACCGGACGCGTGATATTGAACACGCTGTCGAGGTTGTTGCTGATGACTTCGCGCCATTGGTCGTGGCTCATTTTACGCAGCGTGGTGTCGCGCGTAATGCCGGCGCTGTTCACCAGAACCGTGATGGGGCCGAGGTCGGCCACGATAGCCTTGACCACGCGCTGGCTGTCTTCGAAATCGGATACGTCGCATTTGTAAATGTGGAAGGTATAGCCCTCTTTCGCCATATCGGCTTTCCAGGCTTTGGCCTTTTCCTCGTTGCGGTAGGTCGTCGCCACCACATGCCCTGCGCGCGCCAGACGTTTGCAAATTTCGCTGCCGATACCGCCCGTGCCGCCCGTAACCAGACAGACGCGGGGCACAGCCTGCGCGGCCGGCGGAATGTTGCTTTCGTTATTTTGCTGCACGTTCTGGGCTTTCGATAGAGCGGTCATGTCTGGGGTCTCCTCTTAAAATGATTGCTAACAATAAAGTACACGCCGTAACACCGCAGGAAGGCTGGCGGATAAAATACCGTTCCGTCGCCTACCCGCTTTTTGCGCCTGCGCCCCGTATTTACGGGCCGTGCATAAAGCAAGTACCTATCGCCACTTTTCGAGGCTTTCAGACTGGTCATAAAGTAACCGCAGCGCAGCAAGGGTGCAAGCCTTATCTTGCAAAAAAAGGGCGGTTTTCCTATACTCTCGACGCAGCGCAGCATTTTTATGTTGCATCGCACAAAAACGTGCTATACTGGAAGTATTCAATATTCATTCAAATCTTTTGCGAGGCATATCCGCATGGCAACCGAACAAACCGCCCAACAGGACTGGTTCAAGGCGCAGCAGCAATACTGGGACACATGGTTTCAGGGACAGCGCCAGTTTTTTGACGCTCAGGCCATGCCGGGCCTTTCGACGCAGTGGGAAAACTTTTTCCGCGAATGGCAAAACCTGACCACCGGTTCCGCCACCCCCGCCGCCGACAGCTACCGCGCGTTTTTTACGCAGGCGGGCAAAGGCTTCCTCGACCTTCTCGAAAAATTCTATCAGCCGGGCGCGCCCTACGCCGCCGACGAAACGCTGAAAACATGGATGGACCAGCTGCAAAAATTTTACGGCAGCCTGCTGCAGCAAAACGCGCAGCCGTTTGACGTCGCCGCGCAGTTCAAGACCTTCACCGACAGCTTCGCTGCCGGCGGTGCGCCGAACTTCTTCGCCGACATGTTCAAACAGCCGGGCGCCCAGCCGCACAAAGGCGCGCCTTTCATGTACGACCCCTTCGGCTTTTACGCCTCCATGCCTGGCATCGGCTATACGCGTGAAAAACAGGACAGCCTGAACCACCTCTATCACCTCTGGGTTGATTTCGACGGCCAGATGCGCCGCTACAACATCGAAATGACCAAAGTGGCCATCGAGGCACTGCAGAAATTCCAGCAATACGTCACCACGCCGCCCGAAGGCGCCAAGCCGCTTGAATCCCTGCGCGACATCTACGTCAAGTTCGTCGACGTTTCCGAAGACGTCTTCGCCAAATTCGCCATGTCCGACGAATACATCCGCCTGTACGGCGACGTGGTCAACGCGCTGACGGCATTCAAAAAAGAGCAGAACAAAGCCGTTGATGACGCCATGGAGCAGTTCAACCTGCCGAACCGCGCCGAAGTCGATAGCCTGCACAAACGCGTGCACGAACTGCGCCGCGAAAATCTGGAGCTGAAAAAGGACATCGCCGCCATCAAGGCTGCACTCGGCCTGAAAAAAGAAGCCCCCAAAGCTGCAGCACCGAAAGCAGCTGC
>DDBY01000098.1:3611-5105 GCA_002334985.1 Micavibrio sp. UBA2020 | reverse complement strand
CCCCCAAATCCAAACCCGCAAAACCCGCCGCGAAAAAACCGGCAGCCAAAAAGGCAGGTAAAAAATGATTTCCGCTATCCAGCTGAAGCCCGAACAAATCCTGACCGAAGTCAGCAACTTCAACCGCAAGCTGAGCGAAGGCATCAAAAACCTGCAAAAGGTCGGCGAACTGCCCACAGGCGTCACCCCGCGCGAAGCCGTCTATACCGAAGACAAGCTGACGCTGTACCACTACAAAAGCCCCACAGGCGACAAGCCGTCGTTGAAAGCGCCGCTGCTTATTTCCTACGCGCTGGTCAACCGCCCCTATATGACGGATTTGCAGGAAAACCGCTCCATGATACGCGGCCTGCTGGCGCAGGGCGTCGATGTGTATCTGATTGACTGGGGTTACCCCGACCGCTCCGACCGTTTCCTGACGCTTGATGATTACATCAACGGCTACATCGACCGCTGCGTCGATGTTATCCGCGAACGCCACAGCGTTGATAAAATCAACCTGCTCGGCATTTGTCAGGGCGGCGCGTTTTCCATCTGCTATACGTCTCTGCATCAGGACAAAATCCAGAACCTCATCACCATGGTGACGCCGGTCGATTTCCAGACCGAAGACAACATGCTGGCGCACTGGATACGCGACATCGACGTTGACCAGCTGGTGGACAGCATGGGAAACATTCCGGGCGATTTGATGAACTGGACGTTCCTGAACCTGAAGCCTTACCGCCTGCTGGCGCAGAAATATATCGACATGGTCGATATTCTCGACAACCCGCAGCAGGTCTGCAACTTCATGTACATGGAAAAGTGGATTTTCGACAGCCCCGACCAGGCCGGCGAAGCCTACCGCGAATTCGTGAAGCAGTTTTATCAGGAAAACAAACTGCTGAAAAACGAAGTCAAGGTCGGTGCGGATACGGTGAACCTGAAAAACATCACCTGCCCCGTGCTCAACATCTATGCCAATGACGACCACCTCGTTCCCCCCTCCGCGTCCAAGCCGCTGGGCAAAGCCGTGGGCACCAAGGATTATACCGAGCTGTCGTTCAAAGGCGGCCACATCGGCATTTACGTTTCCGGCTCCGCGCAGGCGCTGGTACCGCCGTCGATTGGCAAATGGCTGGGCGAGCGCAAATAAACAGCAAACCATACCAAAGGAGAGACGCATGAAACGTCATCTGTTTATGGCTATGCTGGCCGTTGCCGGACTTTCCAATGCCTCCCTGGCGGATCAGCACAACCATGTGCATAGCCAGCATCAGGAACAGGCGGCACAAGATTCCGATGCAAAAGCCTCTGCCGATGTTTACGCAGATGCCATGGAAAAAATGCACCACGACATGGCGATTGCGCCGACGGGCGATGCCGATATCGACTTCGCGCGCGGCATGATACCGCACCATCAGGGCGCAATCGACATGGCGAAAATCGTGCTGGAAAAAGGCAAGGACGCTGAAATCCGCAAACTGGCCGAAGACATCAGATCGGAAGAGC
>DDBY01000098.1:0-3396 GCA_002334985.1 Micavibrio sp. UBA2020 | reverse complement strand
GTGCTGGAAAAAGGCAAAGACGCGGAAATCCGCAAACTGGCCGAAGACATCATCGCCGCGCAGGAAAAAGAAATCGCATTCCTGCAAGGCTGGCTGGACAAAAACGCCGCCGCCAAAAGCGAATAAACATCTGCCTAAAAAAATCCCCCGCGGCTGCGGGGGATTTTTTTATCACCATTCGATGTAAAGGCTTTCGGCCGCGCTGCAGCAGGGGCGCGGGTCACACCCCTCGCCGTTCGGAAAGCCGCATTTTTTCTCAAGCTTGCTTTCATGCGTCACTGCGCCCGTCGGCCCCGTGATGGAAACCACCAGATTTTCGGGGATTTTAGACAGCGTCAGCGCATGAAAACTTTGCGCATCCGGCGGCAGGGCGCAGCCGCTTTCGCCGATTTGCACGGCCTTGTCATTGCAAGTAACCGCCGGCATGCCGCAGGTCGGCAGCGGCAATTGCCCTTCGCAATTATAAACATTTTCATCGGCGATAATCTTAAACTGGTAATACCCGTGCGGCCATGCGCTGGCGCTGAGGTTGAGGGTATAGCCCTCCATGCACCACATTTGCGTGCAGGCGCGTGGACGCGATGTGACCTGCCCCAGCGGCGCGATGCTTTTCTCGATAACCTTCGGGCGTTTGACCGCGCCCTCTTCCTGCGCCTTTGCCGCCACGGGCAGGCAAAGCCCCAGCAGCATCCCCAGCATGAACAATGTTTTCCTGATTTGCATTTTGGCGCCCTCCTGTCCGGTTCTGGGCTAGAGAATAGCGCAATCAGGCAGAATTTTTGTGCTTTTTCCGTACATTAGCCCCTGGTTTACCTGTTTTTAACGTTATGTCAATAGAATCGGGTTAAGTCCAAACGCCAAGCGAGGCCGCCCATGACCGAGCCCAACCAAGACAAACAAGCCGTCAAACAAACGCGCGACATCCTGAATGCGCGGCTTGGCGAAATGATTACAGGCCTTCTGGGCGATGACAGCCTTGAGAAAAAATATGCCGCAGGCCCCGTTGATGGTGCGGCAGGTGCCGCCGCCGAGAAATCCGGCATTGTCAGCGCCGATACAAAAACAGCCCTTCTTATCGCGCAGGCGGCGGAGCGTACATTGCGCGCCGCCGAAAAAACCGCTTTTTTCCATGCGCACCGCGATGAAATTTCCGCCGATATCAAACAGCAAGTCGCAGACCAGCAGGCCGCGCATGCCGAAAAGTTCAAAACCGCTGCGGCGGATACCACCGAAAACAAGCAGACTTTCATACAGCGTATTTTCGGCCTCCACGCCGCAAAAACGGGATTGTCACAGGAAGAGCGCTACACGCTGGAGCGTGAACAGCGCCAGATTGAAAACAAGGCCTACGAACAGCGCGAAACCGAACTTGGCTATGTATCGCCTAACGATAATACTTTCCGCTATGTCGGCGCTGCGGGCGATGCGCCCGCCTTGCAATCGGCGCAGGCGACCGCGCTGGCTGCGCAGATGTATCTGAACAACGAAATTGAAAGCCGCCTTTACAAAAGCGCCTTCCCGCTTGATATGGGCGTCAGCGCCGTGGGCGAAAGTTATATCGACGGCCTGAAACAAAAAGCCGCCGCCGACCTCAGCGCCGCAGGCGCACTGCTCGAACAAGAGGGGCACGGCGCAGCCGCTTCACGCCTGAAGGCCGTGGTCAGCAGCATCGGCGCACCGTCGCATAATACGGCGGGACCAGACGAACTGGTGCGCAAACTTTACAAGCAGGAAGAATCCAACGTCGGCTATTCCAACCAGCAGATGAGCATGTGGACGATGGCCACTTTTGCGCACCGCGCAGGGTTTGAGCAAGAAAACTGCGACAAGCTGATGAAACTTATCAACCCGCAATCAAACGGGCTGGCAGAGCCGCCGCCTCAAACAGTAAGGGCGGCAACCGCCGCCCCCAGTACGTCGAAACCGGCGTAATCCCGCCTTATTTCGTGCCAAAAATACGGTCGCCCGCATCGCCGATACCCGGCAGGATATAGCCGTGGTCATTCAGCTGGCGGTCGATGGCGGCAGTATAAACCGTCACGTCCGGATGCGCTTCGTGGAAGGTTTTCAGTCCCTCCGGCGCCGCAATCAGGCACATGAATTTGATATCCGTCGCATCGCAATCCTTGATGCGCTCGACAGCCGCAACCGCGCTATGGCCGGTCGCCAGCATCGGGTCAACAACAATGACCTGACGGTTCGCGAGGTCTTCGGGCATCTTCATGTAATATTCGACGGGGATAAGCGTTTCAGGGTCGCGGTAAAGGCCGATATGCCCCACGCGCGCCGAGGGTACCAGCTGCAACAGACCGTCCAGAAAACCCGTGCCCGCGCGCAAAATCGGCACGATGCACATTTTTTTACCCGCCAGCATCTTGCCCGTCATTTTTTCAAGCGGCGTGTCAATCTCGACATCTTCCAGCGGCAAATCACGCAGGACTTCATAGCCCATGATGATGGACACTTCGCGGATAAGGTTGCGGAAATCCTGCGTCGCCGTGTTCTTGTCGCGCATAATCGTCAGCTTGTGCTGGATAAGCGGATGGTCAATCAGCTGCACGTTGGGGAATTCTTTGGTCATGGTCATACCTTTCGTTTATTCAGTTCGGCACATCCGGCCATTCAATCAGCGCGGAAAAAGCTTTGTGCATCGCGGGCGCGGCGGCAAGAAAAAGGCCGTTGTCGATACCGGCGGGTTTGCCTTCCGGCGTTGTCACGATGATGCCCTGCTCGCGCACATACAAAAACCCTGCGGCGATATCCCACGGCTTCGCGCCCCCTGCGTGAAACATCACATCAAACCGCCCCGCCGCCAGATAGCAAAGGTCGAGCGCGCCTGCGCCTTCGATGCGCACCGCGGCGCAGTGTTTTTCGGCAGCGGCGACGACTTTGGAAAACTGCGCGAATTGCGCGGCGTCGCGGCGGGCATGGCCGGGGTCAACGTCTATCATGGCGTTTTTCAAATCCTGCCTCACCATGCGTTTCAGCGGCTGGCCGTTCAGGAAAACGCCGCCGCCTTTATACGCGTGGAACATTTCATCCAGAAGCGGGCTGTACGTCACGCCCGCGATAATTTCCCCGTCACGCTCCAGCGCAATCGTCACGCACCAATGCGGCAGCCCGTGTACGAAATTGTTGGTGCCATCGAGCGGGTCGATAATCCAGCGGAAACGCACGTCGTTGCCGCGGCGGTCCGTGCCCTCCTCGCCCAGAAAACCCCAATCGGGCCGCGCGGCGGAAAGGATGCCGACAACGGTTTCCTCCGCCTTGCGGTCCGCGCGCGATACGAAATCGCCGGGGCCTTTTTCGTCGATGACAAGGGTATCGAGCGCGGCAAAATCCGCCTTGAGCCCGGCCGCCGCGCTGCGCGCCGCTTCCGTCATCAGGGCGATATCG
>DDBY01000203.1 GCA_002334985.1 Micavibrio sp. UBA2020 | reverse complement strand
CTTTGCGACTAACCGAAACTTAATGCCTTCGCGTCATCATAAATAAAGGGCGCGCGCGAAAGCCGCCCGCGGGGGCGCATGCGGCTTGACGATATATTGCAGGATTTTTTAAGCGAAGCGGAAGAGCGTTTTCAATCCATCGAAGCCTTGCTTGTGACGCTGGAGCGCCAGCCCCGTGACGCCCATGCGCTGGCGCAGGTCTTTCGCGCAGCGCATAGCCTGAAGGGGACGTGCAGTTTTCTTGGTTTCCGCCGTTTGGCTGGCATCGCGCATGCGGCGGAGGATTTGCTTTCGCAAGTCCGCGCAGGGCAATCCGTATTGACGCCTGCGCATGTCGGCCTTTTGCTGGTGGCGCTGGATATGATGCGGGATATCAGCGCACATATCGCCGCCGCGGGCGGCGAGGGGGATGCCGATTTTTCTGAAGAAACGCTCGTTCAACGGCTGGCGGCGGCTGCGCGCGGCGAACATTTCGATGTGCCGCCCATGCGCCCGCGCGAAAAGGCAGATAAATCCACGGCCATGCTGCGCGTGCAGGGGGATGTGTTCGATAACCTTCTGGCCCTCAGTGCGGAGATGGTGATTGCACGCGAAAAAATTCTGCGTGTGCCGCAAATGCCTGTGGGCGTGACGTCGCATCTGGCACAGCTGACGGCACGTCTGCAAGATGAAGTATTGCGCGCAAGGCTGCAGCCCGTAATGGAGGCATGGCGCAGCCTGCCGCGTCTGGTGCGTGATATGGCGGCAGCGGCGGGCGTTTCGGCGCGGCTGGAAACGGCGGGGGGCGATACGCTGCTTGACCGTCAGGTGCTGGATTTGCTGCGCGACCCGCTGGCGCATCTGGTGCGCAATGCGATTGCACATGGCATAGAGCCAGCAGAAACGCGGCGCGCGCAAGGGAAAGCAGGCGAAGGCATTATCACCATATCTGCGCGGGCGGCAGACGGGCATGTTGTTTTGACCGTGGCCGACGACGGGCGCGGTCTTGATATGTCCGCGATAGAGGCGCGGGCTGCTGCAATAGGGGGGAAGGGGCAGGGGGTGCAAACCCCGCAATCTCTGGCAGATATGATTTTTATGCGCGGGTTCTCAACGGCGCAAAGCGTCAGCGATATATCCGGCCGCGGTGTCGGGCTGGACGCCGTACGCACGCAAATAGAAAATATCGGCGGCAGTGTCAGTGTGATATTGCCCGAAAACGGCGACGGCACAGCGTTTGTTATGCGCGTGCCGTTGACGCTGGCCATGATGCCAGCCGTGCTGGTTTCGGCGTCGGGCCAGCGTTTTGCAATTGCGCGCGGGAATGTGGCGGAAATATGCCTGTTGCCAGCGGTTTTGCCGCGCGCGGGCGGGCAGAATATTTTTTATTGGCGCGGCATGCCACTGCCTGTTTTTGCCTTGCCGCAGGTTTTGGCCGAAAAAGCGGACGCTGCGCAAAAAACCGGCAGGTTCGGCCTTGTCGTGGAGGCTGATGGGATGGCAGGCGTTTTCGCCGCCGATGAAATTTTTTCAATATCGGGTGCGGTTATAAAACCGCTCCCGCCGCTTTTGGATGAGACGGGTTTTTATTTGGGGCTTGTTTTGCTGGATGATGGATTTGCCGCGCTGGTGCCGGATGTGCGGCGCATTCTTTTGCGCCGTGCTGCGCCAAACATGCCGCGCTGTGCGCCGCCTGCCGTGCAAAACCCGTGCTGCAATATGCTGTTTTTTTCGGTGCGGGGCAAAAGCTTTGCGCTGGATGCCGCCGATGTACGGCATATCAACCGCGCCACGCCGGAAGCTTTTCAAACGGCGCGGGACGGTACGCTATATGCTTGCATAGGCGATGATGTTTTTGCCGTTCAATCTTTAGCGGAGGGGATAGAAGCGGATGCCAGACATATTATTGTAAGGCGTCATGGCGGGGCTATCCCGTGCAGCCGCGTCGATGATGTCAGGCCGGTTGACAAGGGTTTATGCGCAGGCGGAATCAGGGTGATTGACGGGCGCGCTGTCGAGGTTTTACCGCACAGCGAGAATATGCCTGTCTCTGGGCATATCCTGCTTGTGGATGACAGCGCGTTTTTTTGTGATTTGCTCACGCCGCTTTTGCGGGACGCGGGGTATGACGTCGATATTGCGGGCGATGCGGCAAGTGCGCTTAATATGCGCGATAGCGGGGCGGTTTTTGATGTGATTATCAGCGATATAGAAATGCCGGGTATGGACGGTCTTGATTTTGCGCGGCAGGTCAAGGCGGCTGACAGTGCGTGGCGCGGCATACCGCTGCTGGCGCTTTCCGCGCATGCGACGCGTCATGACGAACAGCGCGGGCACGGCGCGGGGTTTGACGATTTTATTACCAAATTCGACCGCGGCGGTCTTTTGGCTAAAATCAGCGCGCTGCGCAAGGGGGCGGCATGATGCCCGTGCAGGACGATTATCTCGTGTTCGCGGCGGCGGGTCAGAAATGCGCTTTGCCTGCGCTGGATGTGCGCGAAGTGGCGCGCCGGCTGCCCTTGACGCCTGTGCCGGGTGCATGCACGGGTATTGCGGGTATCGTCAATTTGCGCGGCCATGTGCTGACGGCGCTGGATACCGCGGCTTTACTGGCCTTGCCGCAGATGTCTTCCTGCGCGGCGAATATCATTGTCGCCGCGGACGGGAGGTTTTATAGTCTTCTGGCGGATGCTGCGGGCGATATGCTGCGCCTGCCGCGCGAAAGTCTTCATCCGCTGGATGCGGGGGCGCAGATGTGGCGCGGCGCGGCGTCGAGAATATGCAGAAGCCCGCAGGGCGAAATAATACCGCTTCTGGATATTCCCCGCGTGCTGCGGGGGTTTTCGGAGGCGCCGAAAAAAGAAAGCGCAGTTGCGAGAGAATATGTGCCATGAAAAAATGCCTTATTGTCGATGACAGTGCCGTGGTGCGCAAACTGGCGCGCATGATGATTGAAGGAATGGGCTTCGCGTGCGGCGAAGCTGCTGACGGCAAAGAAGCGCTCGAAACATGCCGCACCGCCATGCCGGCGCTGGTACTGCTGGACTGGAACATGCCTGTGATGAACGGGATTGATTTCATGCACGCGCTGCGTGCCCTGCCCGAGGGAGATACTGTCAAGGTCGTATTTTGCACGACGGAAAACAATATGCCGGCGATTGAAACAGCCCTCGACGCTGGCGCGGATGAATACATCATGAAGCCGTTTGATGCGGATATTTTGCAAAGCAAGTTCCGTCAGGTCGGGCTTATTTGACGCATGTCGGCGAACTCTTCATCGCCGCCGCTTTTATTCGATAGCCGTGCCGTCGCGCTGGCGGCTTCTACCGGCGGGCCTGCTGCACTTGAACAAGTCTTCGCCGATTTTGCGGCGGTCTGGCATAGCACATCGGGACGGACGAAACAGGCGCCGCCGTTTTTTATTACACAGCATATATCCGCACCTTTTACGGCGCTTTTGGGGCAGCGGCTTTCCGCGCTCAGCGGTTTTGATTGCGAAGTGGCGGCAGCGGGGGTGCGTGTGCGTGGCGATTGCATTTATATCGCGCCTGAAGATTCGCATCTGGCCGTGCTGCGACGCGAAAAAGACGACGCCGGCATCTTTATACGCCTTATGCAAACACCGCCTGTGCACTTCTGCCGCCCGGCGGCCGACCCTATGCTGCAAAGTCTGGCGGGCGTCTATGGCGCAAATCTGCTGGCTGTGATATTGACAGGTATGGGCAAGGATGGATTGACAGGTTGCCAGCACGTCGCCGCAGCAGGCGGGCATGTATGGGTTCAGGATGCTTCCAGCAGCGTTGTCTGGGGTATGCCGGGCGCTGTTGCGGCCTCCGGCATTGATTGCCGCATTATGCCGCTGCGCACGATGGGGGCGGCGCTCGCTGTCTGGGCGGCGGGCGGAACAGAGGGGGCGGCATGAACCGCGCCGCTTTTGATTATTTTGCTGATTTGCTGCGCCGTGAATCCGGCCTGCAGATGACGCCTGAAAAATATTACCTGCTTGAAACGCGGCTGCTTCATATCGTGCAGCAGCAGGGCGTTGCGGGCATCGAAGGTCTCGCGTCGCTTTTGCGCCGTGATGAAGGCAACCGTGCCGTGCGGCAGGCCGTGGTCGAGGCGATGGCCACGCATGAAACGTCTTTTTTCCGTGACATGACGCCGTTTGAGCGTCTGCGCGATGTTTTTTTGCCGATGTTTGCGGCGGCGCGCGCGGCAGATAAAACCCTGCGTCTTTGGTCGGCGGCCTGTGCCAGCGGGCAGGAAGCCTATTCCCTCGCCATGCTGCTACGCGAATATGGCGCACCATTTGACGGGTGGGATGTGCGCATCACCGGAACCGATATTTCGCATGACATCATCGCACGCGCGCAGGGCGGCGCCTATTCGCAGTTCGATGTGCAGCGCGGATTGCCCGCGCGGCTTTTGGTAAAATATTTTATGCAAGATGGCGAAACGTGGCGTATCAAGGATGATATACGCCGTATGGTGTCGTTCCGTCAGGCGAATTTGTTGCAACCGCCGCCCTTTGCCGCGGGCGGGGTGGATATTCTGTTCTGCCGCAATGTGCTGATGTATCTGGATATGTCGTCGCGTGTGCGGGTGCTACAGGGATTGCACGGCGTTATGCACCCGAAAAGCCTTCTGTTCTTGGGCGCGGCGGAAAGCGCGGGCGGGCTTGGCGGCATGTTTGCTCCTTTGGCGTCTATGCCGGGCGTTTATGTGCGCAACGATGCGGATATCGACCTGCCGCGCGCGCCGGGAGGCTAACACGCGGCAGATAATAAAAAACGGCGCCCGCGAAAGCGCCGTTTTTGTTTGAAGCGTGAAGCCGTTTAGGCGTTCGCGGTTTCTTTTTCCGCGCCGCCGTTCGGGTCACGCAGCACATAGCCGCGTCCCCAGACGGTTTCGATGCAGTTGCCGCCTTCGGGCGAGATTTTTTCGATTTTCTTGCGCAGCTTGCAGATGAAAACGTCGATGATTTTCACCTCCGGCTCGTCCATGCCGCCGTAAAGGTGGTTCAGGAACATTTCCTTGGTGAGGGTAGAGCCCTTGCGCAGTGAAAGAAGCTCGATAATGCCGTATTCTTTCGATGTCAGGTGCAGCTGCTTGCCATCGACTTCCACAGTGCGGGCATCGAGGTTGACCTGAACGGGGCCGGTTTTGATAATGCTTTGCGCATGGCCTTTGCTGCGGCGGACAATCGCCTGGATACGGGCAAGAAGTTCGCGCTTGTCAAAGGGCTTGGTCAGGTAATCGTCGGCACCGAAGCCAAGGCCTTTCAGTTTGCTGTCCAGCTCCGACAGGCCGGAGAGGATGAGAATAGGCGTTTCCACCTTCGCCGCGCGCAAACGCTTGAGGACTTCATAGCCGTCAAGGTCGGGCAGCATCAGGTCGAGAATAATGATGTCGTATTCATAGAGTTTGCCGATTTCAAGCCCGTCTTCGCCCATGTCGGTCAGGTCAACGACGTAGCCGTCGGATTTCAGCATCAGTTCGATGCTTTTGGCCGTGGACTGGTCGTCTTCAATAAGCAGTACCCGCATTGTGCATCCCCTTAATGATTCGTTATTGTTACTAAACCACTCTTTAATCCCACCTCACATTATACCACGATTGTTAATAAAGGTTAAAAATAAGGGAAAAAACCGTTTAGAAACCATGAAAAAACCCCTTAACCTTTTGATAACGAAAGAATAAAAGAAATACGCTTTTATTGCCAAAATATGGGATACTGAAAGAGGTTACGGGGATTTCTTCATGGCAGCAGAACATCGTTTTATCGACAACCTCGCCGGCAGCATCAGCGAACTGGCGTCCTATCAGCTTTTCGGCCGCGTCACCAAGATTTTGGGCATGCTGGTCGAAATTGGCGGCATCGAGCGGGAGCTTTCCATCGGTGACCGCTGCATCCTGACGCCCAAGGGCGCGGACCAAATCCCCTGCGAAGTCGTCGGTTTTCGTGAAGGCCACGCGCTCGTGATGCCGTTCAAGCCGCTTGACCGTGTCGGCCTTGGCTGCCGTGCCGAAGTTGCCGCCGCGCAGCCCGCGATTTATCCGAGCCCCTCGTGGCTTGGTCGCGTCATCAATGCGATGGGGGAGCCGATAGACGGCAAGGGCCCCTTGATGCAGGGCGAAGAACACATGCTTCTGCGCAATAAACCGCCGGCGGCGCATGACCGCAAACGGCTTGGCGAAAAACTCGATTTGGGCGTCCGCGCCATTAACAGTTTTCTTTCCACCTGCAGCGGCCAGCGTATGGGCATTTTTGCGGGCTCGGGCGTTGGTAAATCGGTTCTCATGTCCATGCTTGCGCGCTATACGGCGGCGGAGGTGAGCGTTATCGGCCTGATTGGCGAGCGCGGGCGCGAGGTGCAGGAATTTCTTGAAGACGACCTCGGTCCCGAGGGGCTCAAGAAAAGCGTGGTGATTGTTTCCACGTCGGATGAATCGCCACTGATGCGCCGTCAGGGCGCTTATACCACGCTGGCCATCGCCGAATATTTCCGCGACCAGGGAAAACAAGTTTTGTGCCTGATGGACTCTGTCACGCGTTTTGCCATGGCGCAGCGCGAAATCGGCCTTTCGGCGGGCGAGCCGCCGACCAGCAAGGGCTATCCGCCGACCACGTTTTCCGAACTGGCGCGCCTGTTGGAGCGTGCCGGGCCCGGCATGCGCGGTGTGGGCGATATCACGGGCTTCTTTTCCGTTCTTGTCGAAGGCGACGACCATAACGAGCCGATTGCCGACGCCGTACGCGGGATTATCGACGGGCATATCGTGCTGGAGCGCGGCATCGCTGACCGCGGGCGTTATCCGGCTATCAACATTTTGCGCTCCGTTTCCCGCTCCATGCCGCGCTGTTTGACGGCAGAGCAGGCAAAGCTGGTGCAGCGCGGGCGTGAAGTCATGTCCACTTACGAAGACATGGCGGAGCTGATACGCCTCGGCGCCTACCGCCGCGGTTCGGACCCGAAGGTGGACGAAGCCATCGAGCTTTATCCCGCTATTGAAAAATTCCTTGCGCAAAAACCGCAGGAACGCACCGGCCTTGACGAAGGCTATGCACTTTTGTCGCAGGCGCTGGGCGCGCCCAAATAAACGGGCGGAGTTTGTGAAGTATTATGGCTGACCTGAACGCTCTCATACGCCTGCACAAGCATGATTTGGATGAAAAACGCCGTGCGCTGGGCGAGCTTTACAGCCAGATGGCGCTTTTGGAGCGTGAACGCCGCGCGCTGGAGCGTGCGTTCGAGCTGGAAAAAGAAGCCGTTTCCCGCATGGACGACCAGATACCCTATACCTTCGCCGATTATGCCGATACCGTGCGCCGCCAGCGCGAAGACCTCGACCGGCGCGAAGCCGCCATGGAAAAAGCCATCGAGCGCGCGAAAGAAGCGCTGATGGAAACCTTTGCCGAGCTTAAAAAATACGAAATGACGCAAGAAGAGCGCGACCGGCTTGAGGCGGAAGAGCGCCTGTTCAAGGAAAACGCGGCGATGGATGCCATCGGCCTCGAAGCCTTCCGCCGCAAGCGTGACGAATGAAAATCATCGAACAGTTTATCTGCGGCAAAAAAGACGACCCCGCCCTATGCGAGGATGTCATCGTCACCACGGCCGATTTTATGGCCGTTATCGACGGTGCGACCAGCAAAACCTGCCCTAACGTGGCGGGCGTGTCTGGCGGACGTTTCGCGGCGCAGACGGCGGCCGATGCCATTCGTGCGCTGAGTGCGGATATAGACGGGCATAGCGCCATAAAACAGATAACGCAGCATTTACGCGCGGCCAGCGCGGCGCATATAGATATTGAGGCGGCAGGCGAAAAACCCGCTTGCTGCCTTGCCATCTACAGCCGTGCGCGGCGGGAAATCTGGCGCGTGGGCGATATCGGCGTTTTGCTGGATGGTGCGGCGCATTTGTTGCCGAAGTCTATTGATGACGTCACATCATCCGCCCGCGCCGCGATGATAGAGACGCTGCTGCGCGAGGGCGAAACCGTTGAAAGCCTGCAAGCGGATGACAAGGGGCGTCAATTTATTTTTCCGCTGCTGCAGCGCCAGCATCTTTTTGCCAACCGCGCCGATGCCGGCGATTTTGGCTTTGGTGTTATGAACGGCGATAGCGTGCCTAAAAAATTTGTGGATATCATTTCAGCATCGGGGGCGCAGGAAATTGTGATGGCGTCTGACGGCTATCCGTTTTTGTGCGCGGCGCTGGCACAAAGCGAAGAAAAACTGGCGCATGTTTTGCGTGATGACCCGCTGCTTTACAAGCTTCACCGTTCGACCAAGGGTATGCAGGCGGGGCAGGTGTCTTTTGACGACCGCAGTTATTTGCGCTTTTCGGTGTGAATTTTCTACGCCTGCGTATCGCCGCCCGCGCTGTCCGGCACGACAACCCATTGCTCCGCGCGCGTCTGGAAACGCAGGCTGCCTTCCATCCCGCTGTGTTCCAGACCCGCTGCAAATTTTTGTAAGATTTCCTGCCTTATGGCGGCGGGCAGGGGCTCTTCGGCGCGCATAATCAAATCAAACCGTTTTTTCTGCACAAAGCCGTCCAGCTGCATGTCGCCCATGCGCGATAGATGCAGGTTGAGAATAAACCGCGTGGTTTTTTCGCGCACGCTTGCGCCATCGCCGTCTTCCGGTGTGTCTTCGGGGGGCGGCTGCCGCAGAAAAAACTGTATCAGATGAACGTGCTGGTCTTGCTGCAACAGCGGCATTGAAATCGCGCGCCATTCGCCCGCAATGGCGGTTTTTGAAAGGCTGGCCAGCTTGGCGAAATCCTGCGTCAGGCGCTCCGCCAGTTCGCGCTTGCCGCCGCTTCTGAGGGCTTGCAGCGCATTTTCGCCCAGCCAGCTCTCGATATTCCCCATGCGCAGGGCGGCCAGAAAAAACAAACTGGTCGGCGCCAGCCGCGCCGTGGCCGCCGGAATTGTCTGAAGCATGTTCTGCGCCGCAGCGGGGGACGAAGCAGATAGCGCCAGCAGCGCATCTTCAAGCGCGCCCCAGTTGGCGCCAAACAGCGGGTCGAAAACGCGAAGCCCCTGCGTGCTGCCCATCGGGGGCAGCGCCGCCATAATATCCTGCGCGGTTGCGGGCGTGATGGTCATGATGATTTGCGCGCCGACGGGCAGTGCGGCGCTTTGGCGTAACACAAAATGCGCATCCGGCGTGCGGATAACCGGCGCGCCGGATGCCGTCAGCGATTCAACAACCGCCAGCACGCTGCCTGCCGGACGCGCCGCAGGGGCGGCGGCGGGCGGTGTAATGACGTCATGCACGGTGATTTGCACCATGTTTTGCGGCAGTGGCAGGTTCTGCCCCCCCTGCATCTGCGGTAGTTTTCCAAGCGTCATCAGCGACGCGGCGCCGGCCGGCATCATGCTTTCCAGCAGCGGAAAAAAACCGGCCATCCCGGCGGCTGTTGCAGGCAGGGGGCTGCCGGAGGGCTGTGCGGGGCGCAGTGCCATTTGCGCCTGCATCATGATATCGGCGTCCTGCCCCTGCGGCTGCGGGGGCAGCAGGGCGGCGGCTTGCGCGGCGGGCAGGATTTGGCGCAGCGATGCCGCGACGTCAGGCCGCGCCAGATATTCAAGCAGCTGCGTTTGCATCGCTTCGGGCAGGCGCACAAGGGCCGTCATGACATCGCGTGTATTCAAAACCTGCCATATAACGGGGAGGGGCACTTCTGGCACGCTCGGCATCAGCATGGCCATGCGCGCGACGCCGACGGCGGCGCGAACGGCTTCTATAATCTGCGCGGCTTGCTCCAGGGTCGGCTTCTGCACGGGCGGGGCGCTTGTGCTTGGTTGTGCGGACGCATCGGCGGCAGGCGGGGGCGTATCCGGCAAACGCAAGGCCAGTACCTTATCGCCCGTGCGCAGGGGGGGCGCTTCGGCCGGGGGGGGCGGCGTTTGCGGCGCGGGCGGACGTGCCATGTCCTGCGCCGCGCGGGCTTCGGTATTTTTCGCGCGCAGCGCCGTGATATTGGCGCGCAGCGAGAGCCCCTGCATTTTCAGCTCCAGCGACACATCGGCGCCGAGGGGCAGGCCGGATTGTCCGGTTTGTATAACGATATCGCCTTTGGCCGTTGTGATGGTGGTTTCGCCGCGCTGTGCGTTATGACCGGTCACTTGCCCGTCCAGCAAAAGGGTTTTGCTGCGCGCCCTATCGGTAATGGAAAGCGGCGCCTGCGTTACCAGCGCGTTTTGCACAAGCGGTTTGTCGCCGCCGCTGCTGACGGCGCCGCTGGCGGGCGGTGAAGATGGAAAGCGCGTTTCGCTCATGCCGTTTGCGCTCCGCGAAAGGTTAGGCGAGGGTTTCCTGCGCGACCTTCGCGGCAATGCCTTCAAGGTCCTGCGCCGTTTCTGTATTGGGCGATCGTGTCAGGAACAGTGCCTGCGCGCGGATGGCTTCGCGCACGCGTTTGTCCTGACGGATAAGCCCCATCAGCGGCGGAGTGAATTTCAGGAAATTCTGGCAGGCCTTGGACAGTGTGGCATAGGTAGCCATGCCTTCTTTTTCGCTGCCGGTCTGGTTGATGACGACGCGGATGTTATCTGCATGGCCCGCGGCATGGCTGAGCTTGATGTAGGCATAGGCATCGGTTAGCGATGTCGGCTCGTCCGTCGATACGACGAAAGTGGTATCGGCACTGGCCGACATGTAACGCACCGTGCGGTCGATACCTGCGCCAAGGTCGATGATGATGGCGTCGTAGTCTTTGAGTATCATGCGCAGCTGCTCGACAATCTCCTGCAGGCGCGGCAGCGGGAGGGACGCGAGCGCGCCCTGACCGGAGCGTCCGGCGATGACGTCAAAGCCGCCCTCCGTGTGGTGTTCGATAACCCGCGCCATGCCAAGGTTGCCCTCGATAACGTCGCTGAGGTCGCGTTTGGCCATGAGGCCGAGCTGCACATCGACGTTCGCCAGTCCCAAATCGCCATCGAACAGCAATACTTTTTTGCCAAGCTTGCTGAGTGCATGGGCAAGCCCGATGGAAAACCATGTCTTGCCGACGCCGCCCTTGCCCGAGGCGACGGCGATAAGCCGCTGCGCGCGTTTGGGTTCGGTTTGCGCGGTATTGGTGTTTTGCGGGGTTTCGGTGATGGTTGTCATGGCCTTGTTCCTTACGCTTTGCGCTTTTGCGCCGCAGGGGCGGCGGCGGGCGCGGGCATCAGCAGTTCCGCCAGTTTAAGAGGGGTGAGCGCGATAGTGCCGTGCGCGACTTGCGGTGTGTGGCTGGCCGTGCCAAGGGCAAGGCCGGTTTTGGCCGCCGCGCTGAGGATACCGCCAAGGCGGCGCGCGAAATCAAGCCGCGTGGCAATCAGATGTTTGACGCCGAGGATGTCGAAAGTCAGCGCCATTTCCGCCGCTTCTTCTGCGTCCAGCCCCGCCGGCATGACCAGCGCCGCGCGCAGGTTGCCCGAGGCCAGAAGCTTGGCCAAATATTTCATTTCTTGCGGGTCAAACGGATTGAGTCCGCCGGTGTCGATAATCACTTCCTGTCCCGCCGCGTGCTTAAGCAGCGCCTGCAATGCCTGCGGGTCTTCCGCCGTATTGAGCGGCAGGTCGAGGATATTCAGAAAAGCCGATAGCTGTTCGATAGCGCCTGCGCGGTTGATATCGGTGGTGACCACCAGCGGGCGGCGGCCTTCCATCACGGATTGTGCGGCCAGTTTTGCGGTCATCAGGGTTTTGCCTGCCCCCGGGGGGCCGACAAGAATAAGCGGCGCACGGCTGTTTTCATCCGGCGGTGCGAAATGGAACGTCCGCGCAAGCCCCTTGGCAAGGGCGCGGCGCGGGTCGCCGCTGCCGTCAAGGGCGGCTGCAGAAATAATTTTTTCGCTGATGGCGCCGGGTACGCGGTGTTTGAGCAGGATATCGGTGATGCGTTCGGTGATTTCGTCGGGGTCGAGTTTTTCTTCGTCGGCCTGTGCGGGGGCGGCGGGTTTGCGCGGTGGTTCTTCCGCGGGCAGGCCTGCGTGTTTTTCGGGCGGCGGGGCGATTTGCTCGACGGCGGCGGTGATGCGTACCCAGCCGCTGGGCTCTTCGCGGGTGGAGACGATGATGGCTTCGTCGCCGAGGGTCTCTTTGACCATCTTCAGCGCTTCCTGCATCGATTTCGCTTCAAAAGATTTTAAACGCATGGTGCTTCGTCAATTTCCGTTCAGATGTGGCGGCGGGCGCTCTGCGGCTCAGCCGATTTGCGCCAGCGTCTTGATGCGGGCGCGGGGGTGGATTTCGTTTTGCGACATGATGATGGTCTGCGGGCGGAAGCGCTCGATGATGGAGCGCACATAAGGGCGGATGCCCGGGCTGGTCAGCAGCACCGGCGTTTCACCGCGCATCGCCATTTCTTCGTAAGTCGCGCGCACGGATTGAATAAACTGCTGCAAACGCGTCGGCGCCATGGCGAGCTGTTTTTCTTCGCCCTGACCGACGAGGGATTCGGCAAAGGCTTGTTCCCAATCGCCGGACAAGGTGATGAGCGGCAGAATACCCGCGTTGTTGCTGTGCTGGTCGCAAAGCTGGCGGGCGAGGCGCGCGCGGACATGCTCGGTAATCATCGTGATATTCGATGTAAAGCCGGTTGCTTCGGCAACGCCTTCGAGAATGGTGGGCAAATCGCGGATGGATACACGCTCCGACACCAAATTTTGCAAGATACGCTGCAGGCCGGTGACAGTAATTTTTGCGGGAATGACATCGGCGACGAGTTTCTGGTGACTCTGCGGCAGCTCGTCCAGCAGTTTTTGCGTTTCCGCATAGGACAGCAGGTCGGGCATGTTGTCCTTGATGACTTCGGTAATGTGCGTTGTAACGACGGTTGCGGGGTCAACGACAGTGTAGCCGCGGAAATGCGCTTCTTCGCGGTATTCGGGGTTCAGCCAGAGCGCGGGCAGGCCGAACGTCGGCTCGCGCGTTTGCTCGCCCGGAAGGTCCATGCCTTCACCCGACGGGTTCATGCAAAGAAGCATGTCGGGGCGGATTTCGCCGCGGCCGGCTTCGATTTCCTTGATGCGCACAACGTAGCTGTTGGCGGGGAGCTGCAGGTTGTCCTGAATGCGCACGGACGGGAGGATGAAGCCCATATCCTCCGCCAGCTGGCGGCGCAGGCCTTTAATCTGCTCGGTCAGGCGGCCTTTCTCGGGGTTATTGACCAGCGGCAACAGGCCATAGCCGAGCTCAAGGCGGATGGTGTCGATAGCGAGCGCTTTGGCAATCGGCTCTTCGGCCACGGGGGCTTTGGCGGCGATGGCTTTTTGCTCGGCGACCTGACGGACTTCTTCTTTCTGGCGGTTCTTGACGGTGTTCCATGCCAGATAACCGGTGACGCCGGACATAACCGCAAAGGGAAAGAACGGGATGCCGGGCAGCACGCCGAGCGCAAGCAACAGGCCGGAGCTGACGCCGAGCGCCTGCGGATATTTGCTGAGCTGGCTGAAGACCGCTTTGTCAGCGGAGCCTTTGACGCCCGCTTTCGACACCAGCATACCTGCCGCGATGGAAACGATAAGCGCGGGAATTTGGCTGACAAGGCCGTCACCGATGGTCAGATGCGTGTAAATATCGGCTGCTTCGCCAATCGAAAGTCCTTTTTGCGCAGCGCCGATGATGATGCCCGCCAGCGCGTTGATGAAGACGATAAGCAATCCGGCGATGGCATCGCCGCGTACGAATTTCGCCGCACCGTCCATGGCCCCGAAAAAGGTGCTTTCCTGTTCCAGCTCGCTGCGGCGGGTGCGCGCCTCGTCTTCGTTGATAAGGCCGGAGGAAAGGTCGGCGTCAATCGCCATCTGCTTGCCGGGCATGGCGTCCAGGCTGAAACGCGCGGCCACTTCGGCGATGCGTCCCGCGCCCTTGGTCACGACCACGAAGTTGACGATGGTCAGGATGGCGAAAACGATAATGCCGATAACGAAGTTGTCCTGCATCACAAAGCCGCCGAAGGCTTCGATAACATGGCCGGCGGCATCGTGCCCTTCGTGCCCGTTGGCAAGAATAAGGCGGGTGGAGGCAAGGTTGAGCGCAAGGCGTATCATCGTCGCGACCAGCAGAATGGTCGGGAACGCGCTAATCTCAAGGGGCTTTTCGATGAAAAGCACGGTCATCAAAATCAAGACCGAAAACGCAAACGACAGCGCAAGGCAGATGTCGAGCAGGAAGGCGGGCATCGGCAGCACCAGCGCGACGATAATCGTCATGATGCCAAGGGCGAAGATGATGTCGCCGCGCATTTTTACGCCGCCCATGCGTCCCCCTGTTGCCGCTGTGCCCGTATCCGCCATGCTTTATGCCCCGCTACCCGGAATGGCGAGACCGGCTTCGCCGTATTCCTTCAGCTTGTTGCGCAGGGTGCGGATGGAGATGCCCAGAATATTCGCCGCATGCGTGCGGTTGCCAAGGCAATGCTCCAGCGTGTTCAAAATCAAATCGCGCTCCACATCGGCAACCGTGCGGCCGACGAGGCCGCCGTGGCCATTTCCGCCGCCTGCGGCCACTGCAGGCGCGCCGGCAGCCGCTTGTGCGGGGGCTGTGACTTGCGCGGCGGGCGCTACGTTTTGCGCCGCCTGCGCGGCGAGGCTTGCTTTCTGTCCGCTCAGCATAATGGCGCCTGCTTCGATTTCGGCTTCCATGGAAACCAGAATGGCGCGGTGCAGGGTGTTTTCCAGCTCCCGCACGTTGCCGGGCCAGCGGTGCGCGCGGAGTTTTTCTGCGGCTGCTTCGGATATTTTCTTCGGCGCGATGCCGTTTTGCTCGCTGTATTTATCGGCGAACATTTTGGCGAGGGGCAGGATATCGCCGGGGCGCTCGCTCAACGACGGCAATTCGATATTGACGACGTTGAGGCGGAAATAAAGGTCTTCGCGGAACTGTCCCGCACGCACGGCGGCTTCCATGTCGCGGTTCGACGTCGCAATCAGGCGGATGTCGATTTTGACGGGGGAGGTGCCGCCGACGCGGTCGATGATGCGCTCCTGTATCGCGCGCAAAAGCTTGGCTTGCAACGACGGGTGCATTTCGGTGACTTCGTCGAGCAGCAGCGTGCCGCCGTTGGCTTCTTCGAACTTGCCGATACGGCGTGCAATCGCGCCGGTGAAGGCGCCTTTTTCGTGGCCGAACAATTCGGATTCCAGCAGGTTTTCAGGAATAGCCGCGCAGTTGAGCGATATAAAAGGCCCGCCCGCGCGCTTGCTTTTCTGGTGGATATAGCGCGACATGACTTCTTTGCCGGTGCCGCTTTCGCCGGTAATCAGCACGCTGGCGTCTGACGGCGCGATGCGGTCGGCGATTTGCAGCACGGCTTTCATCGCGGGGTCGCCCGCAATCATGGCGCTGCTTTCTTCGGTCACGGCCTGCAGCACGGCGGCAATCAGTTCGGCATCCGGGGGCAGGGGGATATATTCCTTCGCGCCCGCCTTGATGGCTTTGACCGCCGCAGCCGTATCGTTGTCGATACCGCAGGCGACGACGGGGATGACAAAACGCTCCGCCGACAGGTTATCCATGAGGATGGAGATGTTCTGCTTCACATCAACCATCATCAAATCCGCCCCGCGGCCCGCGCGCAGTGCGCCGAGCGCCTGTTCGATGTCTTCGCAATGCGCGACT
>DDBY01000155.1:10733-11856 GCA_002334985.1 Micavibrio sp. UBA2020 | reverse complement strand
GCCTCTTCGGCAGCGTCTTTGATGTCGTCAGCCGTGCGCTCGACGGCTTGCTGCATGCGTTCCATCGGGGTTTTGGGCTGCTGCGTGCGGTCATAGACCAGCATGGCGACAACCACCGCCAGCACCAGAATAACCACATAAAGAATAGCGTTTTTGGGCATTTTTACTATCTCCTTAGTTTCGTCATGAATTCAAACGCGCAGACAGGCGAACAAGTTCCGCCGCACTACCTGCGCACAATCCCCTCTTCTTCCGGCAAGTCTTTTTTCGACAGTTTGCCGACCGCCGTTTTGGGCAGCGGCAAATCGCGAATAACGATTTTTTTGGGCATTTCGGTGGGGGACAATTTGTCTTTCAAAAATGTTTTCAGCGTATCGACGCTGACGGATTCGCCCGCGCGCAGCTTGACCCATGCCTGCACCGCTTCGCCGCGCAGTTTATCGGGCACGCCTGCGACGATACATTCCTCGACCGCGGGGTGGGTGTAAATAACTTCCTCCACATGGCGCGGATAGACGTTAAAACCACCGACCAGCACAAGGTCTTTCACGCGGTCAACCAGATACACAAAACCGTCGGCATCCATATAACCGACATCGCCCGTATGCAGGCGGCCGTTTTTAATGACCGCGGCGGTTTCGGTGTCGCGTTTGTAATAGCCCTTCATCATCTGCGGGCCCGTGACAACAACCTCGCCTTTTTCCTTGGCCGCTAGAACAGTCTTGCCGTCTTCAAGGCTGACAATTTCGACAACTGTCCCGGGAATAGGCAGGCCGATAGAGCCCGCGCGGGCTTTTTTGGTATGCGGGTTGCACGTCGCCACGGGCGAAAACTCGGTCAGGCCATAGCCCTCCGCCAGCAGGCGGACGCGCGTACGCTCTTCGAATACGCGCTTTACATCCGCAGGCAGCGGCGCACCGCCGGAGAGGCAGAATTTCAAGCAGCTGAAATCATGCTCCGCCGCGCGGCCGTCATTGGCGAGCGCGATATACATCGTCGGCACACCTGCCATATAGGCCGGACGGTAATCGCGGATAAGACCCAGCACTTCGGATACGCCGAACTGCGGCTGAAGCAACATTTGCATGCCCTTCATCAGCGGCATGTTCATGGCAACCGTCAT
>DDBY01000155.1:0-10428 GCA_002334985.1 Micavibrio sp. UBA2020 | reverse complement strand
TGATACCAATGGCTCATTTGCAGGGCGTTGGCATAGAGGTTTTTATGCGTCAGCATCGCGCCTTTGGGCACGCCGGTCGTACCGCCCGTATATTGCAAAACGGCGATGTCTTCGTCCGCATCGATACTGACGGATTTCGGCTTGTCACCCACTTGCAGCAAATTGGCAAAACAGGTAACGCCGTCCATGTCGTCGGCGATTGTGGGCGCGCGCAAATCTTCGGCCGCCGGACAGACGATAAGCCGCTTGAGACGGGTTTTTTGCATGATGCCCGCCGCCTTGTCGCGCAGCGCAGGCATATCGAGCGTGACCATAAAATCCGTTTCGCTATCTTCGACCTGCGCCATCAAATCGCGTTCGACATAGACAGGATTATAATTCACCACAGTCGCACCGGACTTCAAAATAGCGAAATACATCACCACGCCCGCGGCGCTATTGGGCATGAAAAGCCCGACCTTGACGCCCTTGCCGATGCCCAGCGCCTGCAGCCCCGCCGCCGCACGGTTGGCCAGCGACGCCAGCGATGCGTAATCATAAACCGCAGAGGGTGTCCGCAGTGCAGGACGCGCCGGAAATTTCGCCGCGCTGTCATCAAGCAGGCTGAACAGCGGCACAGAAGGTACGTCCAGCTGCGCAGGCACGCCTTCGGCATAGTTTTGTGTCCAGAAGAAATCCTGACCCGCAAAATCCTGACCTTGTTCAGATTGGGCGGCGGCAGCATCCATACGCAGGGCGTTCGACATGTTTTCGTCCTTCGTTCGTTGTTTATATATTTTGGTTTATTTCCGCTCGATGCCTTCTTCGGCAAGCAAATCCTTGCGCGAAAGCTTGCCCACAGCCGTTTTCGGCAGCGGCTTTTCACGCAAGATAATCTTGCGCGGCATTTCGATGGGGGAAATTTTATCGTGGAGGAATTGCATCAGCGCCTCTTCGGTCAGCTGCGCGCCGGCGGCGGGTTTCACCCAGGCCCAGACGGTTTCGCCGCGCTCGGGGTCGGGCACGCCGGCAACGATGCATTCTTCGACATCTTTGTGCAGGTAAATCGCTTCTTCGACAATACGCGGATAGACGTTATAGCCGCGCACGATAATCAAATCCTTGATGCGGTCCACAAGGAAAAGATAACCTTCGTGGTCAAGGTAGCCGACGTCGCCTGTATGCAAACGTCCGTCTTTTATAACATCGGCGGTCGCTTCGGGTTTATTGTAATAGCCTTTCATCACCTGCGGGCCGCTGATGCAAACTTCGCCCTTCTCGCCCACGGGCAGAACGGCGCCCGTTTCGCGGCAAATAATTTCGATGACCGTGCCCGGCACCGGCATACCGACGGAGCCCGCCTTGCGCTTGCCCACGGCGGGGTTGAAGCTGGCACCCGGCGAGGTTTCGGTCAGGCCATAGCCTTCGGCCAGCGCCTTGGAATGGGTTTTTTCTTCAAACAAACGCTTCACATCCAGCGGCAGCGGCGCGCCGCCCGAAATGCAGAATTTCAGGCAGGAAAAATCATACTTGCCCACATCCGGCGCGTTTGCCATGGCATTGAAAATCGCCGGCACGGCGGGAAACAATGTCGGGCGGTGTTTTTTAATGGTTTTGAATACATCCGCCAAATCGAATTTGGGATGCAGGATGATTTTTGTGCCCGCCTGAACGGAGCAATTCAGCACAACCGTCATCGCAAAAACATGGAACAGCGGCAGGACACCGACAATGGTTTCCTTGCCGGGTTCGATGGTTTTTACCCATTTCAGAATCTGTTCCATATTCGCATACAAATTCGCATGCGTCAGCATCGCGCCCTTGGGCACGCCTGTGGTGCCGCCGGTATATTGCAAAACCGCGACGTCTTCTTCGGGGTTGATAACGGGCATTTCAACCTTGCCATCGTTGTCGATGATGTCGCGGTAGGCAATGCGGCGGTCATCCCAGACGATTTTCGCGACGTCTTTGCGCTTGGCCAGCGGGAACAGCATGTTCTTGGGGAACGGCAAGGCGGCAGCGAAGGGACAGATGATGACTTTTTTAAGTTTGGAGTAATGCAGCGCGTGATTCATTTTGTCGCAGAGCATTTTCAAATCGACAGTGACCATGATGTCGGTCTCGCTGTCGTCAATCTGGCTGACCAGTTCGCGGTCAACGTAAAGCGGGTTGTAATTGACAACCGTGCCGCCCGCCTTGAGAACGCCATAGTAAAATATAATGGAATAAGGCGTATTGGGCAGGAACAGGCCAACCTTGACGCCTTTGCCCACGCCGATTTTTTGCAAGCCCGCCGCAACGCGGTCAACCATGACGCCCATTTCGCCAAAGGTCCAGCTGCGGCCAAGGAAATCACACATCGCCCTGTCGGCAAATGTTTTGGCGGCCTGATCCATGACATGGAACAGCGGTTTTTTATTCAGCGGCGCTTTCCACGAAATGCCCTGCGGATAAAATTTTTCCCAAATCCATTGCTGGCCGTCGAACAGCGGCACAGGCGCGGGAGAAGTGGAAGATGCAGGCGTAGAGGGAGTCTGGGTCATTGCTTGCGTTGCCTTGGCCATGTGGGAGAAGCTCCGGTAAAAAACTAACAAATAAATGCGTGATATATAACGGGATATTATAAAGACTTTCGCCGCGAAGCTAAAGCGGCGATGGGTATAATATTCTTTTGGGGTTATGGCATGACGCAGCGCGGAAAAGCGCTGTGCCGTCTGCATTTTTTAGCGGCGCGGCGCGGGCGTCTTTAGTTTTTTCTGGAAGGCCGCGATGTTCATGCGGCGGTATGCGGCCAGCGTTTCCGCCCCCAGTGATTTTGCCACGCGGTCAATCACCACCTGCGCGCGTTTGGATGGTTTTTGCTGGGGCTGCATGAAGCCGGTATTATGCCCGTTTTCGTAAGGGAAAGGCGCATCGTACTGCGCTGCCGTCACATCGAAAACAGCCCCCGCACCGCGCTTGCCGTCTTTGGGGCCGCGTATCCACCAGTGCGTTTCACGCACGAAATCAACTTTCGTTTCACGCTCGGCTTTGACACGCGCGGCACCGAAATGCATCTTGCCGTCCGCCGTCACGGTATATCCGCAAACTACAGGCATAAACCCCGCCGCCTTGCCGCCCGCGATGTGATAAAAGGCTTCGGAGGCCACGGCGCAATGCCCCGTTTCAACAGGGTCGCCCGGCTGAAGTCCGGCGCGATACTGCGCGCTCAAAAGCTCAGGCGTGAGCGCGGCAATAATCGCCCGCTTGATGTCGGCAAATCCGGTCATGCACTTTGCAGCTTTTAAAAATGTGATTTTTTATCCATAAAGACGCCACTGCACTGAGTCAAGGCACATCTTCCCACCCCTGTTTTTCCTTTAAAAACAATACCCTCCAATAATGCGCCGGACGCGCCGCCGAAACCTGTTTAAAATTGGGCAACGCCGCCCTTGCCGCAGGAGGATTCTGCCGTGACGATGCAAAACCCCCTGCCTGACGCAGCCGCCCTTGCCTGGGCTTTGGATATTCTGGGTACCGAAAGCCATGCCGCACCCGTCGTCAGCACGCCGTGGTCGAGCGTGACAAGACTGTCAAACGCAGCTGGCGTTTTTTATCTCAAACGCACACCGGATGATTTTTGGATAGAAGCCGACATTTTACGTTTCTGCGGCGCGGCCGGGCTCGACTGCACACCAGAGCTTATCGCGGCAAACCGCGCGCGCGGCTGTTTTCTGATGAAAGCCTGCGGCGATACAACGCTGCGCGATTATTTTGCAGGCACGGCGGATATAGACCTTCTTTGCAGCGGGATTGCCGCGGGGCGCCGCATCATGGCGGCGGCGGTGGATAAAATCCCTGCGCTGATAGCGCTCGGCGTGCCGGATTGGCGGGTCAGGCAGCTGCCGGAAGTTTTTGCGCACATGCTTGATAAAACCGCGCTGCTGGAAGCGGAAGGCCTGTCCGCAGACGACCGCCGTCAACTGCAAAGCGCGGCGCGTCCGCTTGCGGCGGCTTGCGCGCGGCTAGATGCTTTTGGCATTCCAGATACGCTGTGCCACTGCGATTTTCACGACGGGAACATCACGCTTGCGCGCGGCACCCTGCAAACGGGCGTTATCGATTTGGGGGAGGTTGCACTCACCCATCCGTTTTTTCCGCTATTGTCGCTGGAGCGCAGACTGGCGGGCCGCTATAACATCGCAGCTGAAAGCGCGGCGGCGGCGCAGCTGCGCGGGGCCTGTTTCGACGGATGGGATATTCCCGCAAAAGACGCCGCACCGCTGCGTGAAGCTGCGGCCAGCCTAACGCCGCTGTTTTTCGCGCTGGCACATATCCGCCTGTGCGAAGCCGCACCGGAAGAAGAGCTGCGCAAAATCACACGCATGCAAGGACGTATCCGCGATGCCCTGCGCGAAACGGCGGCGCTGCTGACGGACGCCGCCTAAAGAACGCCTGAAGGCACCTTAAACGTCTATTTGCACAATATCCTGCGGGTAGCGCCCTGCGGCAATATCGGCGATATGCTGCGGCAATATGACCGGGAAAACGGCGTCGCGCATCGCGGCGGCATCGGCAGGTTTCCACCAGCGCATATCGGATACGAATTTGCGTTCAATCTGCGTATGACCGGCCGTTGAAATTTCCGCCGCCGTGGTATGCGCGACGAAATATTTTTCATCGACATGCAAAATGTCGCCGTAAAAAACCAAATCCACCTTGCGGTGCCAGACTTGCGGGCCGATGCGGATATCGGTATGGCCGGTTTCTTCGAATATCTCGCGCTTCAGGGCGTCCATAATGTCTTCGCCATCGTCAATGCCGCCGCCGATGGTGCCCCAGTAGTCCGTTTCAAGCGGCTTGCCGCCGACCGGATGGATATTAGGGTCGTTTCTGTATTTGAACATCAAAAAATCCCCCGCCGGATTGAACAGCAGTGCGCGCACGGTATAGCGGGTTTTCTTGGCCATGAGATATGCTCCTTTTTCTTCATCTATCATAACCAAAAGAAAAAAGGCTGGCACCGGATTTCTTCCGGATACCAGCCTTGAAGTTGGGTTAGTACAGGTTAAGAGTAGGGTAGTAAAAGGCGTAAGCGGTTGGAGAAAATGCCGCGGGGCGGGCTCCTTTCAAAAAAATCAGAAAGGAAAGACGGCATCGATGAATTGTTGTCCGTAGCGCGGCTGCTGGATTTCGCTGACCTGACCACGGCCACCGTAGGAAATGCGCGCTTCGGCGATTTTTTCGTACGAGATGGAGTTGTTGTTGAGAATATCCTCGGGACGGATGACGCCATCGAGCGTGAGCTCGCGCAGCTCATAGTTCACACGCACTTCCTGCTGGCCGCGGATGATAAAGTTGCCGTTCGGCAGAACCTGCGTAATCATAGCGGCGAGCTTGAGGCGGATTTCTTCTTCACGTTTGATTTTGCCGTCGCCCGTGCTGGTCGAATTCGTGTTCATGCCCACAAGATTGCTGGGGTCAACACCGCCCGGCAAAACCTTGCCCAGATAACCTTCGAAACCGGCAAGGTTGGGCAGACCCGCTTGCTCGGTACCCGTGCGCTGCCGCTCTGTTTTATTCTGCATATCCGCTTCGTCGGCAATGTCGATGTTGACGGTCAGAATGTCGCCGACTTTATGCGCGCGCTGGTCTTTGAAAAACGTCTGGCGGCCCGGTTGCCAAAGGGAATTGGCGCTGGTGTTCGCCACAGGCTCGCTCGGCATCGGCAGCTTGATAAGCTCGGGGTTATTGGCGCTGTTTTGTGCGGTCTGGATGCCGCTCATGCTCGGCGCCTTGCCAATGTTGGATACGCGCTCGGAAATGCCACAAGCGGACAGCAGCAGGACAGAGGCGAAAGAGAGCGAAAGCATCAAATATCGTCTGGTTCCGGAAACCTTTTTCATGGGCGTTACTCCTATAACTAACCTGTACTTTTTTGTTTTTTGTGTAGTGCCGTGTAGTGCCTTGCAAGCTCCGTGCCTGTTTTCAGGCTACGGCTGGCAAAAAAGGCGTTTAGCTGCCCGCGACGCGCACTGAAACCGCCTGCATGCCCGTTACGACGGCATCCAGCACTTGGCGGGATGACATATTCATGACCTTGACCAGCTCGCCCGCCGCCCCATTTTCCAGAGCGCGCGCCTGCGTCGTCAGATGGATGGGCCCGCTTTGCAGGGTAACCGTCACCATGTCGCCTTTTTTAACCAGCGTGGGCTGCACGATATCGCCCGCAGCGATGGTGCGCAGCGCCGGCAGGTTGCGGCGCGGGGCAAGACCGATGAGCTGCGCCGCATCAATCACAGTATGCGCCGCGATGTCGGCCGCACGAATATCGACCTGCGTGATGTCGGATGCCGTGATGATATCACCCATGCGCTTGGGCTGCGACAGCACCGGCACGGACGTCAGCAGGTAAAGTTGCCCGCTAATATCGCGGCGCAGGCCCGCAGCGCTCAGCGTTGCGCGGAACACACCGCGCGACAGGTCATAGCGCAGGTCTTCAACCTCCAGCGCCGCGGCCTCGTGGGGGGGGATATAAAACGCGCTGCTGCGGCTGTCGAAGACCGTTTCAAAACGCTGGTTCGGCAAGGCGGCAGAGAGTTTATCTTGCAGCGCGGCCTCTATCTGAAAACGGTCTATTTCCTGTGCATCGCGGCGAATGACGGTTTTTTCCATGCCGTTTTGCGACTGCCAGCCAAAGCCGAAAGCATCCGAAATGCGCGCAAGGTCGTGCGCCGACAAAACCATTTCAGCGCCAAGCGCCGGCGCGGGCGCCAGTTCATGCCCCGCATAGCGGCCTGCGCCGTCGAACACATCGCCCACTGTGATAACGTCTGCGGTCACCACCGTTTCGCCGCGCGGCGCGGCGACGTCGCCCGCCCATGCCTTGCCCACGACCAAAACGGTCATGACCAGCGCCATGAAAAGGCTTTTGCCGGTATCGGCGGTTGCGGAAATAAGCTCTTTTGCGGTGCTTTCTGTCTGTTTCATATCCGGTCTCCCAACCTTTATGTCCAGTCTTTGAATGTTTCCTCTCGGCCGCGGCGGCTGCCCTTCCCGGGGCGGCCGCGCGGCCTTGGCGTTATCTCAGGTTCGAAATGGTGGACAGCATTTCATCGCCCGTCTGGATGATTTTGGAGTTCATTTCATAAGCGCGCTGCGCCTGAATAAGCGAAGTGATTTCCTGCACGATATTCACGTTGGACGTTTCAAGCGCGCCCTGTTCCAGCTGGCCATAGCCAGGTTCGCCCGGGTTGCTGACAACCGCCGTGCCCGACGCTTCGGTTTCCATCAGAATGTTGTTACCGATGGCTTCAAGACCCGCATCGTTGGCGAAGGTCGCCAGCTGGATTTGACCGACGTTGGTGAGCGCTGTCTGGTTTTGCAGTTTCACCAGAATCTCGCCCGACGCGTTCACGGTCACATCGACCGCATCCGGCGGAATGGTGATGCCGGGCTGTACGTCATAGCCTTCGGACGTGACCAGCTGGCCGTCCTGGTCAAGCTGGAAAGAACCATCGCGGGTATAGCCCGTCTCGCCGCTCGGCAGGGTAATCATATAATACCCCTCGCCTTTGATGGCGATGTCGAAGGGGTTGCCGGTCATTTGCAGCGCGCCCTGTTCGTTGATGCGGTAAACGGAGCCTGCCTTGACACCAAGACCCTGCTGGATACCCGCGGGAACCGTCGTACCCTGGTCGGAAGACGATGCACCCGGGCGGACTTTAGTTTGATAAAGCAAGTCTTGGAACTCGGCGCGCTGGCGTTTATAGCCCGTCGTGGTCATGTTGGCGATGTTGTTGGAAATCACGTCAACGTTCAGCTGCTGTGCGAGCATCCCGGTGGCGCCGATATCGAGGGTCAATGACATGTGTTCTCTCCTTGTCCTGTGCTCAGGCTTTAAACTTGCGTCAGTTTCTGAATGGCGTTGCGAATACGTTCATGGTCGTTTTGCAGCATGCGCTGCGCGGATTGATAGGTGCGCAGGATTTCAATCATGCGGTTCATTTCAATCACGGGGTTGACGTTGGCGTTTTCGGTGAAACCCTGCACGATACGGATGTTTTCAACCGGCTGTTCCTGCTGGTCGTCGGCGCTGAAAAGGTTTTCGCCTGTGCGGGTCATCGCCTGTTCGTTTTCGACGTTGGCGACTTTGATACGGCCGATGGTGCCGAATTCGCTGGTAATCTCGCCGTCTTCGGTAATGCGGATTTGCGTCGCGTCCGCCTGCACCTGAATGGGCTCGTTGTTTTCGTTCATGACGGCATAGCCGTTTTTATTGACCAGCTGGCCGTTGGCATCGAGCGTGAAGCTGCCGTCGCGGGTGTAGCGCAGGCCGCCCGGTGTTTGCACCACGAAATAGCCGCGGTCTTGCAGCGCAACGTCGAAGGGGTTGTGCGTTTGCGTCAGCGAGCCGACGGACAAATCGCGATAACTGCCGCTGTTCGTCGATTGACGGATAACATCGCCGCCGCGCGGCTGCGTCATATATTCGCTGAACAGCGTTTGCTGCGCGCGGTAGCCCGGCGTGCTCATGTTGGCCAGGTTGTTGGCCGTCATGTTCATCTGCTGCTGCAGCGAAAGCTGCTGTGATAGTCCGATGTAGGATACGTTCTCCATAGCCATCCACCTTTTCTACTGTATGCCGCCGTGGCTGTTTTATGTTTATCGAATGCACGGCAGGCGTCTTAACCTGCGCTCAACTTTGCAGAAACCGTGCCAATTCGTTTTTTCATTTAAAATCAAACATATAATAGATGCGCCCGTAGCCATGCACCCACGCGATGCGCAACCCGCCACCGCAGGGCGGGGGCGAAGGGGCATTTTTTGCCGCACCGCGTTTCACATGCGTCTTTTGCTGCAATTTTAGGAAAACTGATTATTTAGGCGCGCGCATTGTTTGCTGATAAAATGAACTGACAGGGGGGTTCAATCTGTGGCACGATATGTGCAGGGTTTTGAGGAGTTTATGCGCGGTCTTTCACTTTGAAGGCTACGCTTTTCATAAAAGCAGGGGATCATGGCAAGCGACAGCAAAGAAGAAGTCCCGCTTTCCGCCGATAGCGCGGAGGCCTTGGGCGCGGCAGAAGAAAGCCGCTTCAGCGCGAAAAAAATCGTGCTTTTCGTTTTACTGCCGCTGGCAGTTATCGGCGGCGCGCTCGCGGGGGCTTATAAAATGGGCTACCTCGACAAGGTGCTGCCCGGCCACGAAGTGGATTGCAGTACCGTGAAGGAAGGCGACGAAGACTACGCCGGCTGCATCGAAAAACTCGCCAAAGCGCCCGAAGGCCCCGGCACGTTTATCGACGTGCCGCCCATCGTGGTCAACCTTAGCACCACAGGCCGCCAGCCGCGCTTTTTGCAAATCAAATTAAAGGTAGAACTGGAAAGCCCCGCCGACCAGAAACCGTTTGAAGCCGTGATGCCGCGCGTTGTTGACCAGTTCCAGACTTTCCTGCGGGAGCTGCGCGTCGATGACCTCAACGGCTCCGCCGGTCTTTACCGCATGAAAATCGAACTGCTGAACCGCGTGCGTGCCGCGACGCCCGACGTCAAGGTGCGCGACGTTCTTTTTCAGGAGATGCTGGTACAATGACGGAAACAACCGAAAAAACCCGCACTGTGAAGCCCGAGGATATGGTCGAACAGGAAGGCCGCATCCTTGACCAGGATGAAATCGACAGCTTGCTCGGCTTCGGCGACGACGACACAAATACCAGCAAGACCGGCATCATGGAGCTTATCAACTCCGCGCTCGTCAACTACGAACGCCTGCCGATGCTCGACGTCGTTTTCGACCGTCTGGTGCGCCTGATGTCCACAAGTTTGCGCAACCTGACATCCGACAACGTCGAAGTCAGCCTCGACCATATCTCTTCGGTGCGTTTCGGCGACTACCTCAATTCCATCCCGCTGCCCGCGATGCTGAGCATCTTCAAGGCGGAAGAATGGGATGACCGCGGCATGATGGTCGTTGATAGCGCCCTTATTTACTCCATCGTCGATGTGCTGCTGGGCGGCCGCCGCGGCACATCCGCCCTGCGTGTTGAGGGGCGCCCCTACACCACCATCGAAACAAAACTTATCGAGCGTCTGGTGCAGGTCGTGCTCAACGATCTTTCCGCCGCTTTCGACCCGCTTTCGCCGGTTTCATTCCGCATGGAGCGTATCGAAACCAACCCCCGCTTCGCCACTATCACCCAGAGCAATAACGCGGGTGTGCTTGCACGCCTGCGCATCGACATGGGCGACCGCAGCGGACGCATCGAAGTCATGATACCCTACGCGACGCTGGAGCCTATCCGCGAAATCCTTCTGCAAATGTTCATGGGCGAAAAATTCGGCCGTGACAGCATTTGGGAAGGCCACCTGACGCGCGAGCTGTTCCAGACCGATGTCCATCTCTCCGCCATTCTGGGGGAAACCAGCGTTTCGCTGAACGATATCCTCAACTGGCAAGTCGGCTCGACC
>DDBY01000172.1 GCA_002334985.1 Micavibrio sp. UBA2020 | reverse complement strand
ATGCCAATGTTACGATAACGCTCGAGCGGATATTTCTTGACGTCAGCCATAATGAATAATTCCCCTTAAACCTATTACCAGCGGAAGTGTGCGAAGGCCTTGTTTGCTTCGGCCATTTTGTGCGTATCTTCGCGTTTTTTGACGGCTGCGCCGCGCTCGTTGTGCGCGTCCATCAGCTCGGACGCCAGTTTCGCGTCCATCGTTTTGTCGTTGCGTTTGGTCGATGCTTCTTTCAGCCAGCGCATTGCCATCGCCATCGCGCGGTTCGGACGAACTTCGACCGGAACCTGATAGGTCGCACCACCGACGCGGCGGGATTTGACTTCTACCGACGGCTTTACCTTGTCGAGAACTTCAAGGAAGAACGCAACCGGATCCGTCTTGGTTTTGGATGCGATGATGTCGAACGCACCGTAAACGATGTTTTCAGCGACGGATTTCTTGCCGGATTCCATGATGCAGTTCATGAACTTCGCAACAACAACGTTGTTGAACTTCGGATCTGGCAGAACTTCGCGTTTTTTAGCCGAGTGACGACGAGACATGTCTTATAAACCTCTTTTAAACTTATTTCGGACGCTTCGCGCCATAGCGGGAGCGAGCCTGTTTACGTTTATCAACGCCCTGGGTATCCAGTGCGCCGCGGATGATTTTGTAGCGAACACCCGGCAAGTCTTTCACACGGCCGCCACGCACCAGAACAACGGAGTGTTCCTGCAGGTTGTGACCGATACCGGGGATGTAGCAAGTAGCTTCACGGCCGTTGACCATGCGAACGCGGGCGACTTTACGCAGCGCGGAGTTCGGCTTTTTCGGGGTCGTGGTGTACACGCGCGTGCACACGCCGCGTTTTTGCGGGTTACCCTGCAAATCTGCGTTTTTCTTTTTCGCGACCTGCAGTTTGCGGCCTTTGCGGACGAGTTGGTTATACGTTGGCATTGATAGCCCTTCTCTGTTGCAACAAAGTTAAATCTTCACTGTCTGGAGGATGAGAAGGAAACAACCTGCGGTTCGCTGAAGCGAATACACGACAGGATACTGATCGTTGATCAGTCTAACTTTCACTTTTCCCGTGAAAGACGGTTAAAAACCGGACTGCGTCTAGACCAAAATGTCTACTACCAGCCCATCCTTAGAGCGTGCGGAATATATCATGCGCTTCCCAAGGGTCAAACATTATTTGAAGGGCAGGCCATGGTTTTTTATGTTTTTTGATTATTGCCCCCGCTTTCCGATTAAACAGAATACGGAAATTTTGTTAAATTTCATAAGTTGATATATTTTTGTAATATTATTATCATCATGGGGTACACAGCTCACTCTGCCCGACCTTCACGCGCGGCACTGCCGTTTTCGATTCTTCCCCCGATTCTCGTTACTTGCGGAAAGGACTTGCCGCAGCGGCAGAATCCGCCCATATTCACTTCCGGAAGACTGGCGGGCATATCTATCGCCAATCCGGCCAGGGCCGAGAGGCAGCAACCGTAACGAATTCTGATATGGGTCGTTCAGTCTTCCACCTTCTCTCCGACATATCCCGCTGTTTGCGCCGCAACAAAACTGTTGACGGCTCTTATGGTATATGGTCATATTATTTCATTCTTCGGAATCGCGGGATTTGATGGATAGCTTGCTGCCGCGTCACCAACAGCTAAAGCGCCGCAGGGCAAAAACGCTGCGGAAACCATGAAACCGCAAGCTGAAAGAGATTTAAAGATGCCCCACCCCGCCGACCTCCAGAACATTCTGTCCCAAGCACGCAACACGCGTGCGGTGGCCATGCGAATGCGAATGTGATTCTGCCCGCATCTCCGGCGCTTTTCTTTTTTTACTGAAACATATACGCACGCCCACCACGGCGTGGCGATTCAATGACCCGCCGCAGCGCGGGCAAGGCAGGACACAATGACCGACGTTCGTAACGACGATTTCACCCTTATCAACACCCCCGCAGACGTTATCCCCCTTTACCGCGGCAACGGCCAGAAAGAGCATGAACAATATATCGGCTTCGAAACCGAGATTTTCGTTTATCGCCACGACAAAAACGGCACGCCCGTCGGCGCCTCGTCGCGTGAATGTGCGCAGATTGTTGCACATCTGAAATCCCGCGGCGAAGAGCCGCAGCTGGAAATGGCCAGCGCCGTTGAATACGCCAGCCCCGCCTATCCGGTGACGGAGGTGGCGAAGCTCAACCGCGAAATCACCCGCGCATGGGGCGCCTATCAGGACGGCATCCGCGAAGCGGGCTTCAAAACCAACGACGCCGCCCTCGCCCCGTTTGTCACGCTGGACAGCGCGAAAGAAAATCTGGTGGACCGCGACCGCGCGCGCGGCCTTGTGAAGGGCATGGATTTGTTCAAGGCTCCTGAATTTCTGAAAGTCACGCTGCTTTGTACCAGCACGCAGGTCAGCCTCAGCTACGCCGACCCCGAAGACCTGCGCAATACCCTTGCGACGGGCTATGCCCTGACCGGCGCGATTTTCGGCGTTTTCGCCAATTACCCTGCCTTTATCGAGGGCAAGGATGAACGCCTGCAAACCAACCCCCGCGCGGCTTTCTATGACGCCTTTGGCAAAGACGGCGGCATCCCGCAAAGCCTGCTGCAATCGACCAGTGGCGAAGATTTCATCCGCCGCCACGCCGAGCAGGTTTTCAAAACCGACATGCTCTTCTACTACGACCAGAAACAAAATCTGGTCTGGCCGGAAAAACCGGTGAAGTTCGAAGAGCTGAAAGCCCTCGGCCTCAATACCCGCTCCAACTACGACCTTGCCGAAACCTTTGTCTATACGGACTACAAGGTTTGCAACATCCGCAATAGCGAAGGCAAACCCATCGGCAAACGCGTGGAGGTACGCGGCTTTGACGCGGGCGAGCTGGGCGCAATTTCCGCCGTGCCCTTCTGCCATGCCCTGCTGCGCGATCCCGCTGGCCGCGGCGCGGTGCAGGGTCTGCTGGCTGATTACGGCCTGCTGCCCGACCAGGATGGATGGCAGGAACGCCTGCTGGCCGCACGCCGCAGCGCCGCGCATCACGAAGGCAAATATCTGGATGTCCCCTTCGGCACGCGCCCCGACGGAAACAACGGCAACCTGAAAGATTTCGCCCGCGACCTTGGCGGCATCCTCAAGGCCTATAGCGCGCGCCATCCGGAGCTTGCCGCCGCCATCGCCCCCGTTATCGAGATTTGCGAGACGGGCAAGCCCCTTGCGCAAATCAAGTCAGAGCAAACCCGCGATTACGCCCATGCGCTCGCGCAGCTGGGAGCGGACAGCAGCGGCGCCTCGATTGCGAATGACGACAAACCGCAAGCGACAAAGCCCTCGGCACGTCAGGCGTTCAAACCGTAAAGGTGCGTATAGCTGCGTAAAACTGGCCACCGGCCTGCGCCGGTGTGGCGGCGGCTTATTGACAGCGGCGTCTGAATAAAAAACAAAAGTCACACCGGCGCAGGCCGGTGGCCAGAAGCGCATCCGCGCGTCTTATAACTAATAGTTGATGCTCACTGCGGCGCATATTCGCGCGCGGCGGCGGTGGTGTCGCTGACGGTTTTTACAATGCTATCGACAGATTGATAAAACAGGTCAAACGCAAACCAGCCCGTCAGGATTATCAGCGGCGCGCAAATGGCGTTTGCCGCCCAGGTCAGGCGGAAAAGGCCTTCTTTGGTTTGCGGCAATTTGCCCGCTTTTTTGCGGCGGAAATATAAAAACTTGGTCGTCAGGTGAATGGCCATGCCAAAAACAGGGCCCAGAAAAAACACGCCCAGCATCATGGCGCAAAAACCCGTGACGCTGAGAAATTCCCGCGTATCGCTGAGCACGAAAAAGATAGCGCAGAGCACAATCCAGTCCCTCTCCCCAAACGCGAGGGAGCGGATAAGATTCCACTGGAAATAACCGCGCTCGGCGATGTCTTCCCGCATTTTCTTTTTGCGCAGGCGCCCCATGGGTTTCTTTCTGCTCTTCAAGCCCTACCCGACCGTAGCAATCATGGCCGCGGGGGTCAACCGCGCGCGTCCTCCATGCGACCAAACAAAAACCCCGCGGCCTTGCGGCGCGCGGGGCTTTGTTCGTCAGGTGTCAGCGGCGATTAGCCGGCTGCGCGGCCTTTCGATTTATGGTCGTCGGAGCCTTGCTCGATATGTTCGACATTGTCGTTTTCGAGCGGCAGGTTCGCGGCGTTGGCAGCCAGGGCAGCCTGGTCGCGTTCGGTTGCGATGCGCTTCAGTTTGTGAACGAAAGCACCCGTACCCGCCGGGATGAGGCGGCCAACGATGACGTTTTCCTTGAGGCCGATGAGCTTGTCGACTTTGCCGTTGATAGCGGCTTCGGTCAGCACGCGCGTCGTTTCCTGGAAGGAAGCGGCGGAGATGAAGGAACGCGTTTGCAGGGACGCTTTGGTAATACCCTGCAGAACAGGCGCGCCCTTGGCCGGACGCTTGTCCGTACCGTCGAGGCGGTTGTTCAACTCGTCCATTTCTTCGCGGTCAACCAGTTCGCCCGACAGCAAGGTCGTATCGCCGGCATCGGTGATTTCAACTTTTTGCAGCATCTGGCGGATAATCACCTCGATGTGCTTGTCGTTGATTTTCACACCCTGCAGACGGTAAACGTCCTGCACCTCGTTGATGAGGTAGTCGGCCAGCGCCTCGACACCCAGAACAGACAGGATGTCGTGGGGCACCATCGCGCCTTCGAGCAGCGC
>DDBY01000104.1:3618-5765 GCA_002334985.1 Micavibrio sp. UBA2020 | reverse complement strand
GCTGGCCGTGGACATTTTAATCGCGTGCTGCGAAATCTGGTTCGCCAGCTGCGTGCGCAGGCTGTGGAACTGCTTTTCCGGCGCGGGCGAACCGCTGGCACGGAAATAATCAATCATGTCGGTTTCGTAAGACGAAATCAGGACTTTGTTCTTGTTGGTGAAGGCCTGATATTTCTGGTACATCCCCGCGCCCATCGGCATTTTCATGCAGGTCAGGGAAATGACCATCAGCTCGCTGTGGATGCGCAGGCCCTGTTCGGCCTCGAACTGGCGTTCGTTATAGCACTGGGCGGAGGCCTGTGCCGTCGTGGCCAGAAGCGCGATAGCCGCCAGCATTGCCGTCAATTTTTTCATCGGAAGTTCTTCCTGCTAAACATAAAAATACCTGAAACGAGAGTATTCTGTACAGGAGGGGACGATTCTTGGCAAGTGTTACGCCAAATACCGCCCCTGAAACGGTACGGCTTGGATTTTAAACGGGCGTTAAAACCTCAGCCTTTTCAAAGTACATACGCAGGTTATCGACCACCAGCTGCGCCATGGCGGCGCGGGTTTCGTGGGTTGCGCTGCCTTGGTGGGGCTGAAGAACGACGTTATCAAGGCGGCACAGGCTGCTTGGCACGTCCGGCTCGTTCTCGAACACATCCAGACCGGCGCCGGCAATCAGCCCGCTTTGCAGGGCGTCAATCAACGCCTGCTCGTCTATAATTTTACCACGCGCAATATTAACAACTACCCCCTCGCGCCCCAAAGCCTTCAAAACCGGCATATCGACCAAATGGTGCGTCTCGGTGCTATAGGCGCAGCAGACCATCAATATCTGGCTGGCCTCCGCCAGCGCGCGGGCATCGGGGTAAAACGGCAAATCCACGCCGTCTTTTTTCTGCCGCCCGCTATAGGCAACGTCGATGCCGAAAGCCTGCGCGCGTTTCGCCACCGCCTGCCCGATGCGGCCAAGGCCGACAATCCCCATGCGCCGCCCGCGCAGGGCACGGCCGAGGGGCATGGCGCCCTTTTTCGCCCACTGGCCGCTGCGCACATAAATATCCCCCTCGACTATCCGGCGGAACACGGCCAGCGTCAGCGCCATGCCCATATCGGCGGTATCATCCGTCAGGACATCCGGCGTATTGGTCACGACCACGCCCCTTTGGCGCGCCGCAGCAATATCGATACTGTCATACCCGACGCCGAAATGGCTGATGATTTCAAGATTGGGCAGCGCGTTAATCAGCTTGGCGCTGACCTTGCCAAAAGCGGTGCTGACAATCGCCGTCACATCGTCTTTGACCCCGCCCAGCGCCTTTTCGGGGTCGGCTTCCTGCCAAAGCCTTGTCACGGCATAATTTTCTTCCAAAAACTGCATTTGCGCCGCGGGAATGGGGCCCATCATAAGAATTTTTTGGCGCATGATAAATTTCCCATTGTTATGGATAGTTTTTGCTGGACTCTATGGCGCAATATATGGTTAATAGTCTGCACCACTTGATACAGAAAATAACACGAGATTGCATCTCAGGGAATGCGATGAACAAAAAGCTCTACATCAAAACCTGGGGCTGTCAGATGAACGTCTATGACAGCAAAAAGATGGCCGATATTCTGGCCTCCCTCGGCTATCGCCCCGTCGAAGAGCCCGACGATGCCGACCTGATGATACTCAACACCTGCCACATCCGCGAAAAAGCGACCGAGAAGGTCTTTTCAGACCTCGGCCGCCTGCGCAGTCACAAAGAAGCCAAAGAAGAAAAAGGCGAAAAGGCGCTTATCGCCGTCGCAGGCTGTGTCGCGCAGGCCGAAGGCGACGTCATCATCGACCGCGCCAAGTATGTCGACATGGTTTTCGGCCCGCAGGTCTATCACAAACTGCCCGAAATGATTTTGCAGGCCACCGGCGGCCAACGCGTGGTGAATACCGATTTCCCGCCTGAATCCAAATTCGACGAATTGCCGGCCGATGCCGAAGCGCAAGGCCCCTCCGCTTTCGTATCCATTCAGGAAGGCTGCGACAAATTCTGCACTTTCTGCGTGGTGCCCTATACCCGCGGCGCGGAATATTCGCGCGGCGTGCAGCAAATCCTCGACGAAGTAAAACGTCAGGCCGATATGGGCACGAAGGACATCATGCTGCTCGGCCAGAACGTCAA
>DDBY01000104.1:0-3336 GCA_002334985.1 Micavibrio sp. UBA2020 | reverse complement strand
GCCTATCACGGCGCGGGCGCGGATGGCAGCACATGGAACCTCGCGCGTCTTGTCGCGGCCGTCGCCGAAGTAAACGGCGTGGAGCGTATCCGCTACATGACGTCCCACCCGCGCGATATGGACGATGAGCTGATTGCCGCGCATGGCGACATTCCGGCTTTGATGCCGTTCCTGCATCTGCCTGTGCAATCCGGCTCCGACCGCGTGCTGGAGCTGATGAACCGCAAACATACCGCTGCGTTTTATCTGGACATCATAGAGCGCCTGCGCGCCAAGCGTCCGGATATGGCCTTCAGCTCCGATTTCATCGTCGGATTTCCCGGTGAAACCGACGAAGACCACCAAGCGACCATGGATTTGGTACGCAAGGTTGGCTATGCGTCCTGCTATTCGTTTAAATACAGCCCCCGCCCCGGCACCCCCGGCGCCGTCATGGCGGGCGTGGTGCCGGAGCCTTTGAAAGACCAGCGCCTTTATGCGTTGCAGGAACTTTTGCAGCAGCAGCAGCGCGACTACAACAACAGCTTCATCGGCACCATCCAGCCCGTGCTGTTCGACCGCCGCGGCAACCGCGGCGATGCCCAGCTTCTCGGCAAGACGCCCTATATGCAGTCCGTCTATGTCGATGGCGCACCCGAAAGACTCTTCGGCCAGACCGTGAATGTGCGCATTGAAAAAGCGTTCCAGAACGGCATGTCCGGCAGCATCGAAACGACTGAAACCACGCTCACTTCCAACAAGAAAGCACAAGCAGCATGAGCAACACCTTTCAACTCAGACTGAATCAGGAAGACAGATCCACCCACTTCGCCTATATCCTGCTTCAGCGTAAGCCGGAACTCGGCAAGGAATTCGAAAAAGCATTCGATGTCAAATTCGGCATCAACCAAGGCGGCGTGCTTACGTTCAACACGTCACCGCAAAACGAACAGAACGTGCGCAGCGGTTTTAGCAAACTTCTTACTAAATTCGTCAATAACAACACACACCTCACCAAGGAGGATATCCAGATGGCATCGCATACCCGTAACGGCCAGCAATCCCGCCAATCGCAACGCAACGACCACCGCGACAACCGCAGTGGCGGCGGCTATCGCGGCAACGGTAATGATAACCTCCGTGGCAACTTCGGCGATTCCGCCAGCCAGGGTTTCGAAAACCGCGCGCCTTACAAATTTGAAGCAAAGACCGAAGGACAAGCCGTCCTGAAATCCCTTATCGAGAGCAACGACATCACCTTCGGCCTTGGCCCTGCTGGTACGGGTAAAACCCACGTTGCCGTTGCGGTTGCCGTCGATATGCTGAACAAAAAACAGGTCGAGAAAATCCTGCTCGCCCGCCCTGCGCAAGAAGCCGGCGAAAAACTCGGCTACCTGCCCGGCGACCAGAAACAGAAACTCGACCCCTACATGCGCCCGCTGTACGATGAAATGACCAAGGTCATGGGCAAAGAGAAACTCGACCGCCTGATGAGCTCCGGCGTCATCGAAATCGTTCCCGTCGGCCTGATGCGCGGCCGCACGTTCGAAAACGCCTTCATCATTCTTGACGAAGCGCAGAACGCGACCAAAGAGCAGACGGAAATGGCGCTGACCCGTTTCGGCAACGGCTCCAAAATGGTTCTGACGGGTGACCCCGCACAGACCGACATCAGCAAAGACTCCGGCCTGAAATGGGCGGCAGAAGCGCTGAAAGGCACCGAAGGCATCGGCCAGCACCAGTTCTCCAACAAAGACATCATCCGCCACCCCGTGGTGGAGCGTGTCGTGAGCGCACTGGATAAAGTAAAGGCCGCTGCGGCCGCTCTTGCCGCTGCGCAGCAAGAACCGCAGGCACTCGACAAGCCCAAGGCGCCCGCTGCTGCGAAACCGCCGAAAAACGCTTGATAATCAGAGAAGTTAATAATTCTTCAACTTTTCGTGCTAAAGTGGGGTTAGGGTTTTCCTAACCCCACTTTTCATTTGCGGCAGAAAGCGGAGCAACACTTGAGCAAACAAACCGTCCGGCGCATCGGACTTCAATTCGACGACAACGAACTTGTCCCCTTCCTTTTCGGCGAACACGACAGCCACTTGAACCAGATAGAAGAAGAGCTGGACGTGGAAATCACCGCGCGCGGCAACGAGCTTGTCGTCACCGGCAGCAAGCCGAACCTGCGCGCCGCACAATCCGTATTCGATGTTTTGTGGGAGCGCCTGACCAAAGGCATGGAAGTCGGCACGGAAGAAGTCACCTCCGCCATCGCCGTCGCCCGCAGCCCCATGGACCCCGCCACGCGCGACACCGCCATGGCCGCGCTGAAGGAAAGCCACGTCAAGGTCAAGGCGCGCAACAAGAACATCACCGCCCGCAGCGCCAAGCAGGCGGAATATCTGGACGCCATCCGCAAAAACCATCTGGTCTTCGGCCTTGGCCCTGCGGGTACGGGTAAAACATTCCTTGCCGTTGCGCAGGCCGTCACCATGATGCTGGCAGGCGAGATTGACCGTCTTATCCTCTGCCGCCCCGCGGTTGAGGCGGGCGAACGCCTCGGCTTCCTGCCGGGCACGATGCAGGAGAAAATCGACCCCTTCCTGCGCCCGATTTACGACGCGCTGCACGACATGCTGCCGCCGGAACAAATCGCCCGCCGCTTGGCCGACGGCACGATTGAAATCGCGCCGCTGGCTTTCATGCGCGGGCGCACGCTTTCAAGCGCCGTGGTTATTCTTGACGAAGCGCAGAACACAACCCCTGCGCAGATGAAAATGGCGCTGACGCGTATTGGCGAGGGCAGCCGCATGATTATCACCGGCGACCTGTCGCAGACCGACCTGCCCGCCGGACAGAAATCCGGCCTGCATGACGCCATTGACGTTTTGCGCGATGTGAAGGACGTAGCGATGATACGCTTCGCCGAAGCGGACGTCGTGCGCAGCCGCCTTGTCAAAAGCATCGTCGAAGCCTACGACAAGCGCGACAAGGAACAGCCGCAAAATAACAACAGCGCGGACAGGAAACGCACATGAAAAACCGGCGCAAAACCGCCCGCGCGAAAACCGCGACTTCAAAACCCGTGCCCGCAAAGCCTGCCTCGCTCAAAGTTGCGGCCAAAAAACCCGTATCCGTCAGCGTGCTTCTGGATACCGTATCGCCAAAATGGAAACGCGCGTTTTATGCCATGAACAGCCGCATAGAGCGCGCGGCAGCCGCCGCCTTTGACGGTGCCAAAAAGCCCGCCGCCTTCGCGCGCCGCCGTTTTGAAATTTCCATCACCCTGACGGACGATGCGCATGTGAAGATGCTGAACCGTGATTTTCGGGGAATCGACAAGCCGACCAACGTGCTGTCCTTCCC